>CAMENQ010000169.1 GCA_945928585.1 uncultured Roseburia sp.
GAGGAAGCGGCTGAGACTTCAGCCGTTTCCGAGTTATGACCGCCGCTTAGCAGATGGCGATATCGCATTAATAAAATTTCTTACCGCCTCCGAAGCTTACGCACATAATATACAACCACTCAGCCGTGTACGGCACCATAGAAGCCAGTCCCCAAGCTACAGGTGCCGGCAGGACTGAATAACTACAAAATTTGCTGACATATATCCTGTCTAAAATTAAACAGACAGCCGAAGCTGTCTGTTTAGGAGAAGGTATTTCGTTTTTATGGGGTGTAGCAAAAACTATATAATGTATTGGGGGGTTTTACGGTATGTAGTATAGCACCTGTGCTATAAAAAGTGTGTACAAAAATAATAAATTTTTATACTTTATTTTGTGCATTTTGCTTTAGTATTTTTCTAATTAAATATAACAAAACAGACAGCCGAAGCTGCCTGTTTAGGAGAAGGTATTTTGTTTTTATGGGGTGTAGCAAAAACTATATAATGTATTGGGGGGTTTTTACGATATGTAGTATATCATTTGTATATTGAAAAGTGTGCACAAAGATGATATTTTTTTTCATTTTCTTTTGTCATATATGCACAATAACTTTTCCATAAAATGTATAATATATACAAAATCACCCGCTTAATCGTCAACCCTTTTGACACCTTTGTTATAACCTATTCAAATAATGCTTCAAACTCTTCCTGTCCTATTTTTTCCTTTTCCATAAGTAGCTTAGCTGATTTTTCCAGTACATCCATATGCTCGGTAATAATTTTCTTTGCTTTTGCATAGCAGTCATCAACTATACTCTTTACTTCCCTGTCTATGGCTGAAGCTGTATCCTCAGCATAACCTCTCTCATGTCCAAAGTCTCTGCCTACAAATATTTCCTCTTCATCATTTCCATAGCAGATAAGTCCCATATTATCAGACATACCGTACTTTGTAACCATAGCCTTTGCCAGACCTGTTGCCTGCTTTATGTCCTGTGATGCACCTGTAGTAATATCATCAAATGTAAGCTCCTCGGCTATTCTTCCTCCAAGGCTTACCATAATAGTCTGGAGCATCTTTCCTTTTGTATTAAACATCTCATCCTTCTCAGGAAGCGGCATGGTATAACCTGCTGCACCGTTTCCGGTAGGTATAACTGATACCGTATGAACCGGTCCCACATCAGGAAGAACATGGAATAAAATAGCATGGCCGGATTCGTGATATGCCGTAATTTTCTTTTCCTTCTCTGATATAATGTGGCTCTTCTTTTCTGTACCTATTCCTATCTTTATGAATGACTTGTCTATATCTGCCTGTGTAATGTACTGTCTCCTGCTCTTTGCTGCCTGTATGGCTGATTCATTTAAAAGATTTTCAAGATCTGCACCTGTAAAGCCTGCTGTAGTCTGTGCCACTCTTGCAAGATCTACGTCATCGCCAAGAGGCTTATTCTTGGCATGGACATTAAGTATTTCCTCTCTGCCCTTTACGTCAGGTCTTCCTACATGTATCTTTCTATCAAACCTTCCCGGTCTTAATATAGCCGGATCCAGTATATCTACTCTGTTTGTTGCCGCCATAACTATAATGCCTTCATTTACTCCAAAGCCATCCATTTCAACAAGCATCTGATTAAGAGTCTGCTCTCTCTCATCATGTCCGCCGCCCATACCGGTACCTCTGCGTCTTGCCACGGCATCTATCTCATCGATAAATACTATACATGGCGCATTTTTCTTGGCTTCTTCAAACAAGTCTCTCACTCTTGATGCTCCGACACCGACAAACATTTCCACAAAGTCTGAACCTGATATGCTAAAAAACGGTACTCCTGCCTCACCTGCTATAGCCTTTGCCAGAAGTGTCTTACCTGTACCCGGAGGTCCCACAAGGATAACTCCCTTAGGTATTCTTGCTCCAACCTCTATATACTTCTTTGGTTCCTTCAGGAAATCTACTATCTCCTCAAGATCCTCCTTTTCTTCGCTAAGACCTGCAACCTCCTTAAATGTAACCTTCTTGGCTGAATCATTCATAAGTTTTGCACGGCTCTTTCCAAAATTCATCATTTTGCTGTTTCCGCCGCCTGCTGCCGCCTGCCCGTTCATCATAAACATAAATATGAGCACCACTACAGCCACTATAAGTACCGGAAATATAGTAGTCCAGAAAATGCTGTCTCTCTCTACATCTCCAAGTGTATACTTTATTCCTGCCTCATCTGCCATATCCATTATTTCATTTACGTCTGACACATACATAGTCTTTTTCAGGTCACCTGTCAGCTTAACTGATATATATCCTGTCGGTATTTCCTTATTCTGCGATATGGTAATTTCTGCAATCTTATCATTTGCCAAATCACTTCTGAAATCCTGATATGTGTAGGTGTTTCCTGTGGTCATTGATATTTTCACAAGGAAATATATTGCAGCCAACACCAAAATAAATGCAACATAAAATCCTATGCTTCTCGTCTGCTTGTTCAACTTTCTACCTCCTAATCTGCTTCTATAACTCCAATATATGGTAAATTTCTATATTTCTGATTATAATCAAGACCGTACCCCACCACAAACGCATCGGGGATAACAAATCCTGTATAATTTACTTCCACATTACTAACTCTCCTGTCCGGCTTATCAAGAAGCGTACACAGCCTTATGCTTGCCGGCTTTCTTTCATTTAACATTTTTAAAAGACAGCTTAATGTTCTGCCGGAATCTATAATATCCTCAACCACCAGCACATCCCTGCCCTCTATGGACTCATCCAGATCTTTCACTATTTTAATGTTTCCGCTGCTCTCTGTGCCTTCGCCGTAGCTGGATACCGTCATAAAATCAAGTGACACCGGCACTGTAATCCTCTTTGCCAGTTCACACATAAAAAATGCACCGCCCTTAAGCACACATATCATATGAATACTTTTTCCCTCATATTCCCTGCTGATAATTTTTCCCATTTCCCTTATTTTTTTATCAATGGTTTCCTCATCAATCATTACTTTTATCTTCTCACTCATCCTACTCTCCATTCCGCAACCCTTTGTGCTAAAGAATAATGCCATCCGTATGTTCCGGTGTGAAAGTAACCCTGTATACATCAGAAGAAGTATTTATTTGTACCTTGCACCGTTCGCTCATTCTATAGCCTACTATCCACAGAATTTCCTGTTCCTTTGCAAGGAGCAGTACATTGTCCCGCTCCTCCTTCGGAATCTTTAAATCAATAAGCATATCCTTAAGCTTCTTTTTTCTTCCTTCGCTGTCTATAATCATATAATCGCCGGTTTTTCTGTGTCTTACAGACAACTTATCTTTTAGTATATCACAATTCATCAATTTAGTATATCTTTTTTCACTTAAATCTAACAAAGTATTTTTCTCAACAGAAAATGTCATAATACCTTCCGGAAGTTCAATACTTAACTGACCGTCCATCATCTTATCCTTACGGATTTCAATATATACTGCTTCCTCCGTTTTCTCTTTTTCTGTAGTTTTTTCCATTCTTAAGTTCTTCTCTGTTTTATTTCCTTTATTTCTTTTCTCCAGCCTTATGCCTTCGTATGTTCTGACTGCCCTTATGCCATAAGGTAAATCAACGGCTCTTGACACCTGGTTTTTTCCAAGCTCAGCTACACTTTCTATGTGTCTTGATGTAATATCCTTAAGCTTTCCTGTTGTTTTTTCCACTGCCATCCTTATAACCATCTTAACTATAATGTCAGCTTCATCCCAAAGCTTTCCGGATATATCTGTTTGTATACATGTGTCATCCTTTGCCATACATATATGTATATTGTTATTATATGATGCCAATGCCTGTTTTTCCATATAGTCATTTATCTCTGTAAGCATCATGGCCGTTCTGTTTATGTTTCCCCTTGCTCCTTCATTTATATTTTCTTCAATATACGGCAGAAGCTTAAGTCTTATTTTATTTCTGGTATAATCCGTCTCAAGATTTGTGGCATCTGTTTTATATTCTATTTCCTTTTCAGTAAGATATTCCACTATCTCCTTTCTTCCAAGGCACAACACAGGTCTTATTATATGGTCCCTTACAGGTCTTATGCCGGCAAGTCCCTTAATTCCCGTACCCCTGAAAAGATTAAACAGAAAAGTTTCGCTATTGTCATCCATATTGTGTGCAACAGCTATTTTACAGTTTCTTCCCTCTGCTGCCTTCTTTTCATATACCTGATTAAATGCTTCATATCTCTTAATACGTCCCGCCTCCTCACAAGACAAATGATTTTCCAAGGCTATGGCAGGTATATCAAAGTGAAAGCCAAAAAACTCTATTCTCTGCTGTCTGCAAAAGTTCTCTACATATTCCATATCATCATCTGCCGCCTGCCCTCTTATGCCATGATGAACATGTACTGCCACGACCTCTATATCCCATATATTCCTTAAATCAAGCAGAAGATTCAGAAGGCACATAGAATCTGCGCCCCCTGAAACTCCTGCCACTATAATGTCTCCATGGTCTATCATATTATTCTGTTTTATGTAATCAGCTGCCTTTTTTCTGATTTCATATAATTTGTTCATGGATTTATTCCTTCCGTTTTGTATCCTTGCTTTAAAGGCTTACGCCTACTTATGTGATTTTAATTCATTATCAATGCAAAATCAAGCACATTTATCCCATACACCTGCCACCATTACAAGCATATCGTCATTTCTTTTTCCATCTGCCTCCTCTATTACTCTGTCCAATATATTTTTTGCCATTTCCTGTGGGTTTGTGGAATGTATGTCCATAAGTATATTGCTCATAAACCGTTCCTTATCTTCCATATCTATGGCATCTATAACTCCATCTGATACCATTATTACAAAATCTCCGTCATAAAGCTTTTTCGATGCAGTTTCCATATCCACAACATTTTCCGTTCCTATCGGCATTGAATTTGCTTTTATTGCCTCTATCCATCCTCCTCTTTTTACAAATGTCGTGGAAGCTCCTATTTTCATAAAGTCACACACGCCTGAGTACAGGTCAATAATTCCCATATCAAGTGATGCCGGATTAATATCATCACCATCTACCATAAATACGCTGTTTATAAGGCGAAGGGATGCTTCCTCCGTAAAGCCGCCCTCCATAAGCTCCTCCAGTAGTGACAAAACCATTTCGCTTTCCTTATATGCCCTTAAGCCATGTCCCATTCCGTCAGATACACTTAAAAGAGTCTGTCCCGACTGTAGCTCCATACAGGTAAAGTTGTCACCTGATATACTTTCTCCATTCCTTCCGCATTTTGCCGTTCCGTGAAGCACAAAAAAATTTGGTGCTTCTACAAGATTATAGGTATAATATTCCTTTTTTACTACATTCCCAACATTTTTTGATAACCGGTACTTTTTTCCAAAACAGTCGCTTATGGCTGTCTCAAGCTGCTTTGTTGTTATGTATTTTCCCCTGCCTGCCTTTAATGTTATATTTACTTCATTTATTCCCCTCCTGTTATTTAAAACAACTATTTTTCTTAAAACTATTCCCATATTTTTAAGCTTTAACTTAAGATATTTTTCTCTCTGCTCTCCCATATTGACAAATACATATGAGGATGTGGTGCAATCCTTTAAAATCTGCGACATTTCACTTAACTGCAATGCAATGGCATCCCGGCTTTCCATCATCCTTCCCTTCCATATATTA
>CAMENQ010000170.1 GCA_945928585.1 uncultured Roseburia sp.
AATTTACTCTTGCAAAGGATTATCAAAACTGGAAGTAAAATTTGCGAACTGGAACCTCGGATTCCAATTCAGCTTATATAACATTTCATCCGGTAAAACAACAAAAAAGACAGCCTCAACTGTCTTTTTTATTGTTTTCTCTATTATTCTTACTCCAGCCTGCACTCCCACGGCTCCTTATCATCCCGTACCCCTTTTAAGACCGCCTGCCTCAGTCCTTCTTTTTCCGACGGCATATATTCAACGGTACACACCATAGGCTCAATCCACACGGCATTTTCATATCCCTTTGGAATAGCACTTAAAGGACAATGAGAAATTTTCATGCCATGTTGTTTCAGTTTTGATAAGCTTACCCCAAGTGTTACATGATTAGTAATAACCGGCATATCATTATTATCATATTTTGCAAGGACAAGGCTTGTCATATTGTTTTGTTTTAGTATATATGCTATAGCTACGGCTTCATAATCTGCCATAACTTTTACTTTATTCCAGTCTCTTGTACGCCTTCCAAACCAATACAGGCTGTCCTTCTTTTGGCCCACAACTCCTTCCAACTGCTTTTGTTTTGCCAGTTCAAAAAGCATTTTACCGTTTGTTTCAATGTACCTGGACACGGATAACATATTATTTTCCCTTATTACCTGAGATAATATTTGCTTGCGCTCCATAAGTGGCATTTCTGTTGTCAGTTTATCCCTGTAATAAAGAATATCGTATGCCACAAAGTTGGCAGGATATTTTGAATAAGACCGCTTTATCTTAAACGGGTCTGATTTTAATGTTCTCTTTTGAAAAATTCTTCTCTTAATCTGTTTCCGCTGCCGCCAGTCCTGCCACGGCTCCGTCTGATGATGCTGTAACAAGCTGTCTTACACTTTTTGTACGACAGTCCCCTGCTGCATATATACCGGCTGTACCTGTCCTGCAGTCCTCTCCTGCGATTATATACCCTTTCTCATCAAGCTTAACCACATTTTTAAACCTGTCATTGTCAGGAACCTGTCCCACTGCAATAAACAACCCTGAAACACTAATAATCTTTTCAGTATTTTCAGTTTTATTTCTTACTCTTACACCTTCAAGGCCATTTTCACCTAAAATCTCCTCCACGGTACTGTTTAAAACAAACTCCACATTATCCTTATCCGCAAGCCTGTCCACTCCTTTTTTATCTCCCCTAAACTCCTCTCTTCTGTGTATAACATACACCTTGCTGCAATAATTACTCAAAAACAAGGCATCCTCTATGGCCGTATTTCCTCCGCCTGCTACAGCCACTTCCTTTCCCCTGAAAAAAGCTCCGTCACATGTAGCACAATAAGATACACCCCTGCCTGTAAACTCCTTCTCTTTATTAAGTCCCAAAGGTCTGTTCTTAGCCCCCGTTGCAATAATCACAGCCTTAGATTCATAAACTCCCTTTTCAGTAACTACAGTCTTTATGTTCCCATCCGAAACTTTTATCTCAAGCACCCTCTCATTCCTATACTCCATTCCAAGACCTGTAGCCTGCTCATAAAGCTTACCCGCAAACTCAAATCCTGATATATTCTTAAACCCGGGAAAATTCTCAACCGAAGGTGTATTTACAATCTGCCCTCCATACATCTTCTCCTCAAAAACCATAACACTTTTCCCTGCTCTCAATCCATAAACAGCAGCCGTAAGTCCTGCTGTCCCCGCACCAATCACAATAATATCTACCATACTTCATCCTCCTGCATTGAAACTTTACCTTGCATTAACATTCGCGCACGCGATTTTAGTATTTTGTCCCCTTTGTTTTTTAGATAACAATATGGCTGTCTCGAGCCTGCCCGTTTGGGGAAACATTGATTATCTATTTCTTCTCGATCCCTGGAAGATTACTTAATTCCAAACTGCTGAGCGTGGTCATCTGCTGAACTGCCAATTCATGTAACAATTGCATTCTTTCAGCCTGACTTTTTCCTTGCTTAATCAAAATTGCATTATAGCTTTCCATATTAGCCAGTACAAGCAACTGATATATTGTTGCGAAATCTCTGATATTCCCTTTTTCATTCGGATTACTGTCACGCCACTCTTTTGCAGTCTTACCAAATAGTACCATGTTAAGTAAATCCGCCTCACTCGCATAAGTATACGAAATTTGCTGCGGTGTAAGTACAGGTGGAATCAAATTCTCTTTAATAGCATCTGTATGAACTCTGTAATTCAATTTTGAAATTTCGCGATTCAAATTCCAGCCAAGTGATAATTTGCTGTTTTCTTCTGTTTTTAGTCGCTTATAATCCTTAATGATATAAAGCTTAAATTCTGGAGATACCCATGAAGCAAATTCAAATGCTATATCAGCGTGTGCAAAAGTTCCACCGTAACGCCCCGATTTACTTATAATACCAATTGCATTTGTAGACTCAATCCATTTCTTCGGAGACATTGTAAAAGCATTGGCTCCGGCTTTATTTTTAAACCCCTCGAATTCGATGGGTTTAAAATTCGGATTATGTAATTGCTCCCATAGTCCCAGAAATTCAATTACATCTCTGCCTCTCATCCAATTTTGTATTACTGCAGTAGGATCATCACTTTTATATTTTGCAATATCTGTCAACGAAATAAACTCATTTTCAAAATCTGTTGTATATATACCAATATCTATACCATTTGCATGGATTGTATCTTTAACACTCTTAGTCATCATTCTCCCCCTTTTCCTTCACCATATTTTCCATTCGAATATAATATGCTAAAAGCCTGATGACATAATCTGGCGCATTACGAGTTCCTCTTTCCCACTCTGTGACTGTTCGATATGGAATATCAAAACACTCACAAAACTCTTTACGGTTCATTCCTGTAGATTCACGTAATTTCCTTATTTCAATTTGGCATTCAGTTAAATGTTCCATATGTCAACGCCTCCTGTTTACACTATGTGTATATAATATCATAACAGTCGCTATTACACAATGTGTAAACATAATTAATTTCAAACTAACGCAACTTCATGCGTTGTTTAAATCATCTACATTTTTTAACTTACCAACTGTCATGTGTGACATGTATGGAATTCCTAAATCAAATTCACCAAATTCGTTACTATAAAGCAAATCATGTAACTGCGTTATAATCTCCGTTCCATTTACTACATTCAGAAAAAGATAATTGCGTCCGCGAATTGTTTCTGACACCCCTATGGTCAAATTCACTCTATACACATCAATATTTCGCAAAAACACAGGTACATATTCATCAAAAACCCCGCTAACCCGCATAAAATCAAGATTTCTTCGATAGTAAGCAGACAGTCTCCACATGCCGCGTTTCTGAAATATAACAGTGAACCGGCGTCCTTTTGCGTCCTATTTTATTTTCCTCCTAACCCCAAAATACCACACCGGCACCGCAATAAACACCAGGCAGTGTCCCGACAGAAGTCTGTATCCTGCCAGTGCATAACTTACATACTTATCATAGGAAATTTCAGTCATAGTATCTCCCTTAACTGAATAATATATTCCCTCAACAGTCTGTAAATCTCCTGCCTCTGATACCATGTTAAATCCATATATAAAATTAAAAATAACATATACTGCCACTACACACATAATAACAAACAATGGAGTCTTTAAAGAATTTTTTGATAAAAGCTGTTTCTTAATATCCGGCTTAAATCTTAATACTCCGTAAAAATCAAAAAAACATATTACAAATAAGGCTATTACCGGCATCCATATTATCCAAGCCACAATATAAAGCATATTTGTAAAATAACCGGTAATATGTACAAGCGAAGCCACAATCAAAAGCACAACCGACACCATATACCACATTTTATAATTCTTATCCCTATACATTCCGCTCCTCATTTCCAATTATATATTTGTATAAACTCGCCCCTCTAAAGCAACAACCAAAATTCGCACCACCAAAAATTCGCGAATGCGAATTTATAGGCGCCGGTCGTGCGGCGCCCTTGCCGCTGCCGCGCGGCTCCTTTTTAGCAGCGGCCACAATTATTGCACTCCATACAATCAGATTTTTTTATAACCGGCAAAAAATCCTCTGTCCGTATAACCATGGTATTATTTTCCAAATCAAGCTGCACCGTCTCAAACTGGCTTGACACATATACAACATGCCAAAGCTTATTGTCATTATACACTGCTCTTATAACAAGGGGAGCTATGGTCTTTATGTCAGGATTCATACAGCTTACCGTAACAATAGGCTCTAAAACTTTTTCTTTTCCGTCTTCTCCTGTTATTATTACCTTAGTTTTGCAGGTTTTGATAATAATTTCCCTACCCAACGTAACTCCCGGCTCCTCGCCGCATATATACCCATTTAAGTCATTATCTATATCTATAGCACCTATAGATGTGTGAACTAAATTCTGCATTGTACCTCTCCATTTTTATCTTTAAAAATCATTATCCTTAAAATTATATAATAAAGTATATTTTAAAGGTTTGTTCTTACTACCTTTGGCTTGTATCCGTTTTCCTCAAGCTTTGATACTATCATATTTTTATGTTCTTCACCGAATGTCTCTATAGTAATGCGAAGCTCTACTGCTGCATTTCTGTTTATGCTGACAAACTGGTTATGCTCAAGCTTAATTACATTTCCTTTTTCCTTTGCAATAACATTTGCCACATTTACAAGTTCACCCGGCTTATCAGGAAGAAGAACTGATACAGTAAATACTCTTCCTCTCTGTATGAGACCAAACTGCAGCATAGATGACATAGTGATAATATCCATATTTCCACCGCTAAGGATAGATACCACCTTTTTATCCTTACATTCAAGATGCTTAAGTGCTGCGACAGATAAAAGTCCTGAGTTTTCACATACTATTTTGTGATTTTCCACCATATCAAGAAATGCTCCTATAAGCTCGTCATCTTCAATGGTAATAATGTCATCAAGATTTTTCTGAATATATGGGAATATTATCTCTCCCGGTGTCTTTACGGCAGTACCGTCTGCAATAGTTGCAGCACTTGGAAGTGTTACTACCTTTCCTGCTTCTAAGGAAGCCTTCATACAGCTTGCATTTGCCGGCTCTACACCTATTACCTTTATGTTTGGATTAAGCATTTTCGCAAGTGTGCTTACACCTGTGGCAAGTCCACCTCCTCCGATTGGAACAAGTATATAGTCTACTGTCGGTATCTCCTTTATAATCTCCATAGCCACTGAACCCTGTCCTGTAGCTACCTCAAGGTCATCAAAAGGATGAACGAAAGTATATCCGTTTTCCTCTGCCAGTCTTAATGCCTCTGCACATGCTTCATCATATACATTTCCATGAAGAACAACTTCTGCTCCATAGCTTTTTGTTCTGTTTACCTTCATAAGTGGTGTACCTACAGGCATAACTATGGTAGCCTTTACTCCGTATATCTTGGCTGCATTTGCAACACCCTGTGCATGATTTCCTGCTGATGCAGTTATAAGTCCCTTTGCTCTTTCCTCATCTGTCATCTGGCTAATCTTATAATAAGCACCTCTTACCTTATATGCTCCTGTTCTCTGCATATTTTCAGGCTTTAAATATACTTTGTTGCCGCACTGGCTGCTGAAAAACTCACTGTATATAAGATTTGTGGGTATAGTTACGTTTTTTACTATTTCT
>CAMENQ010000171.1 GCA_945928585.1 uncultured Roseburia sp.
TGACTTACGCTTTTTATCAAAACAGTTTCTTATGGCAGACTGAAGATTTAACTGCACATTGGCTAAGGCTAAAGAATCTACTTCTTTTAGAAAGGGATATTCTTTTTTATACATGGCTGGTGTCTGACTGCCAAAAGTTTTATTTTCCTCATAAGACTTTATCTTATCTTCAAGCATTAGGTTATAAACTTTACGACAGCAGCCAAACGTCTTAGAAAACATTACAGCCTGTTCCTCTGCCGTATACATTGCAGATAAATCTCTCGGATTGTTTAAATCATAAGTTACATCCGTAGCCATGGCATATATCTCGCCATTCTGCGGATTCATGATTATTACTCCAATATTGTCAGGATTATATTCTTCCTTCCACTGCTTTATATATTTTTCTACTATTGTCTGAACATTAAGGTCTAAGGTTGATATAACGGAATAACCGTCCTCTGCCGGCTTAGTTACCTTTTCCATTATATTATCGCTGTTGACATAGCCATATTCCCTGCCGTCAACACCATTTAACCTTTCATTATAATATTCCTCTATCCCCCATGTTCCCACGTTTCCTGCCGCCGTAAATCCTATAACACTGCACGCCAGACCTGAATAAGGATATTTCCTCTCGTATTCAGTTTCAAACCATACTCCTTTAATATTCGGATTATTTTTCGTATCATTTGAAAGATTAATAAATGGCTCTATTGTCTCATAGGAAAGCTTTTTATCGTAAACAATATAGCTTTTACTCTTATTTTCATTTATAAGAGTTCTAAGTGTATTTTCATCGTAGCCAAAGCATTCCGTCAAAGCTTTAATGGTAGGTTCTAAATACTTAGAATCTGAAAGCATTACCTTCGGATCAAGTATAACATTATATACCTTTACGCTTGTAGCAAGAGTCATTCCGTTTCTGTCAAGAATGTCGCCTCTCTTATAAGGAATTGTCGTGCTGGAATAGTTTTGCTGTGACAATACCTGCACAGTATATTTTTCACCATTTGTACTGTTTATGTAAAGTATTCTTACCGCCAGTCCAAACAGGAGCATAATAACAATAACAAAAAGTACTATGCTTTTCTTCTTCATTTTCTTTGTAAAAACCGGTGTTTTTTTATTACCAATATCTTTATTCATCCTAAAAACCTGTCCTATTTCTGTAAGCTTTATTTTTCAGGCACGTCTCCATACTGTTCCATATACTCATTTCTTGTACTGTCGTATGTAATTATCTGGTTTTCGCTTACCATAACCATACCCAGTTCCTCTGTAGCTGTCTTTATAATATAATTCACATCTACAAAGCTGTCAATCTCATATTGAACAGAATCATTCTGTGTAGCGAGGGTATCTATTGATTTTTCAAGAGCAGATATATTATTTTTTGTCTCTGTAATATCTGCCTGTGCATCAAGATAATTAATACAGCTCATAACGCTTAAAATCACTGATACTGCCATAAGCATAGTGATTTTAAGGCTCATTTTAGGTGCTTTTTCCTCCTGCCTGTAGGTTTTCCTATGTGGTCTTACTTCATTATTCTGTTTTCTTCTTTCTTCGTCCCTACGCTCCGGAAACTCGTATATCTTTCTTACTGTATTTCCGTCCTGAACGTATTTGTAATTTCTTTCCATATTTTATAATGCCTCCTAATGCTACGCTTTTCGGAAAGATTAAGAGTTGTCCACACGCTCAAACACCCTAAGTTTCGAACTTTTTGCCCTCTTATTCTCCTCTATTTCTTTATCACCGGGAACTATAGGCTTCCTTGTGATTATTTTTCCTTTTGATTTTTTTCCGCATACACACACCGGAAAGTTTTTTGGGCATGTACATGGGTTTTCATTATTTTTAAATTTGTTTTTTACTATTCTGTCCTCTAATGAATGAAAGGTAATTATTGCTAATCTTCCTCCGTCATTTAAAAGGTCTATCATGGTATCTATGGATTGTTCCAATACATCAAGCTCCCTGTTTACCTCTATGCGGATAGCCTGAAATGTTTTTTTTGCAGGATGGCCTCCCGCCATTCTTATCTTTGCAGGAATGGCTGATTTAATTATTTCGCTTAACTCTCCTGTAGTTTCTATTCTTTTTTTCTGTCTTTCCTGTACTATATGCTTTGCTATGTTTTTTGCAAACTTGTCTTCGCCATAGTCTCTTATTACACGAAACAGTTCCATTTCACTGTATTCATTAACAACATCTGCCGCTGATAAAGGATTACTTTTATCCATTCTCATATCAAGAGGTGCGTCAGCTTCCTTGTATGTAAAGCCTCTCTCCGCCGTATCTATCTGATATGATGAAACACCTATATCAAGCAGTATGCCGTCTACTTTTTCTATACCCAGATCTGATAAAACCTGTGCAATGTTACAATAGTTACTTTTTACCCTGTTAATTTTTATCTTCCCTTCAAAACCTTTTAGTCGCTCCCCAGCCGCCAAAAGTGCGTCGTCGTCCTGGTCTATGCCGATAAATCTGCCCTTTTCAGATAACCGGTTGCAAACCTCGTAAGCATGTCCTCCACCGCCTAAAGTTCCGTCCACATATATGCCGTCAGGTTTTATATTTAAACTTTCTATAGTCTCGTCAAGCAATACAGATTTGTGTTTAAACTCCATAATATGTGTCCTTTCCTCATACGATTATATGCTTAATCCTAAATCCATCATATGCTCTGCTATTTCATCCATATCGTCATATGATGTACTCTCTTCCCATCTGTCCTTATCCCAGATTTCAACTCTTCCGCCTACACCTACAAGTGTACAATCCTTAGTCAGGCCGGCAAAATTTCTTAAATTCGCAGGAAGTAGTATTCTTCCCTGCTTGTCCACCTCTACCTGTGCAGCACCTGCCAGAAAAAAGCGGACAAATTTTCTTGCATCCTTATTTGCCATAGGCAGTGATTTAAGTTTTTCCTCAAATGCCTGCCACTCCTCATCAGGATATACAAATAAACATCCGTCAAGTCCCTGGGTTATTACAAATGCATCACCTAACGACTCTCTGAACTTTGCAGGAACTATTAATCGTCCCTTCGCATCGATGGAATGATTGTATTCACCCATGAACATTGACTTCACCTTCTTTGCCATAAAATAAAGTGTGATATGTGAAATTAACCACTTTCAACCACTATCTATCCACTACCATCCACTTTTCACCACTTTATGGTATGATTTTATATCAAGTCAGTCAGAAAATCAAGGACTTTTCAAATTTTTTGTACAAAAAAAGACCACAAAATGTAATAATTACTACATCTTGTGGTCATCTTTTTTTAAGATACAAAATATGCTTTTCAGTTTATTCTTAGGTGTTATTCTTAGCTGTTATTCTTAGTGTTATTCCCAGCTGCTATTCTTAGCTGTTATTCTTAGTGTTATTCTTAGTGTTATTCCCGGCTGTTATTCTTAGCTATTATTCTTAGTGTTATTCTTAGTGCTATTTTTAGTGTTACTCCCGGCTGCTATTCTTAACATTTTATCGTTAATATTGGTTGCAGCCTGTCAGTATGTTGTAATGGCGGTCATATATTATGTGCGTAAACTTAACCAACTGCCTCACCTGTATCAGGGAGCTTTACAGTCTTTCCTTTAACAATCTTTACACGATTATATATAAGAAATGCACCTGTCACTATAGCAAGTGTAACAGCCAGAAGCTGCGATACTGGAATTCCTGTATTTCCTATAATAAGCTGGTCGGTTCTAAAGCCCTCTATAATAGTTCTTCCTATACCATATCCGCACAAATACCACAGAAAAACCTCTCCCTGGTATTTTTTCTTTTTTCTAAATATCATAATGAGAATGAGTAGAAGTAAATTCCAGCATGACTCATATAGAAAGGTAGGCTGTACCTGTATGTAACGGCACTGCTCATCTATATAGCTTACCGTATCAGGAACTCTTACAGCCACAGTATCGTCCCATGTGTCTATTCTCATGGCAAAAAGTCCGTCACTGTTTCCTCCAAAGGCTTCCCTGTTGAAGAAATTGCCCCAGCGTCCCATTATCTGGCCTACCATAAGTCCCAGAATAGCTGTGTCTGCCATCTGCCAGAAAGACTTTTTCTTTATTTTTGCCAGTATAATACATGTTAAAACTCCGGCTATAACTCCGCCATATATGGCAAGTCCTCCCTCATCTATGCGGATTATTTTTTCAGGATGTGCTGAATAATAATCCCAACTAAATATAACATAGTATAATCTGGCACCTATTATTCCAAATATTATACCATATAGTGCCAAATCAATATAATCATCCACCTTTTGCCCCGTTATCTTTGCTTCCCTGAAAGCAAGTAATGCTCCCAATACAGCCCCTATTCCAATTATAAGACCATAAAAAGCAATATCCAAACCAAAAACGGAAAAGGTATTGTTTAGCTTTTCAATCTCTATACCAAGATTTGGAAAGCTTATAGCTGCTCCGAACATAAAATCATTCCTCCTACACGTTAAATCGGAATAATATTACATCTCCGTCTTTTACCACATAGTCTTTTCCTTCCATACCTACAAGACCTTTTTCCTTTGCCGCCGCATAGGAACCGCAGTCAAGTAAATCCTGATAATTTACTACCTCTGCCTTTATAAATCCTCTCTCAAAATCGGAATGGATTTTCCCTGCCGCCCCTGGCGCCTTTGTACCCTTTGTGATGGTCCATGCCCTTGTTTCCTGCTTTCCTGCAGTAAGATAACTTATAAGTCCGAGAAGGCTGTAGCTTGCCTTTATAAGCTTGTCAAGTCCTGACTCCTTTATGCCTAAATCCTCAAGGAACATTTCCTTTTCATCATCTTCGAGTTCTGATATTTCCTGCTCTATCTGGGCACATACAACAAATACTTCAAAGCCTTCGCTCTTTGCAAACTCTCTGACCTTTGCCACGTCTTCATTTGATGCTCCGTCATCTGCCAGATCATCTTCCTTTACATTGGCTGCAAAAATCACAGGCTTGTATGTAAGAAGATTGTACTCCTTAAGCCACATAAGCTCGTCCTCATCTGTAGTTTCAAAGCTTTTGGCAAGCTTTCCGTTTTCAAGATGGCTTTTAAGTCTTTCCAGTAAATCCTGTTCCTTAGCAAGAGTCTTGTCGTTTCTTGCACCTCTTACCACCTTTGAGAGTCTTCTTTCAAGTATCTCTATATCAGAGAATATAAGCTCAAAGTTTATGGTTTCTATATCTCTTAACGGATTAATGTTTCCGTCAACATGAATAATGTTTGTATCCTCAAAGCAGCGTACCACATGTACAATGGCGTCAACCTCTCTTATGTTGGCAAGGAATTGGTTTCCAAGTCCTTCTCCCTTTGATGCGCCTTTTACAAGTCCTGCTATATCAACAAATTCTATAACTGCCGGTGTGATTTTGTCCGAATCATACATTGCTGCAAGCTTATCCAGTCTCTCATCCGGCACAGCCACTACGCCTACGTTTGGGTCGATTGTACAGAAAGGATAATTTGCCGATTCTGCACCTGCCTTTGTAAGCGAATTAAAAAGTGTACTTTTTCCTACGTTAGGAAGTCCAACGATTCCTAGTTTCATTTTTCTTATAATCCTCCTTAAAATTTCCTTTGTTTTATAGGTTTTTCGCTCTTTACCC
>CAMENQ010000172.1 GCA_945928585.1 uncultured Roseburia sp.
TTAGAGCCTAGTTTTCCTAAATTTAGCGTCCATGAATTTTTGGAGGTATAATGAACTATACAGATTTTGCAGACTATATAAAAAATTGCTTTAGAGAGATTATGGGTAAGGATGCCCGTATAAATATTATCACAATTATTGGAAATAATGATTGTGAAAGAGATGCATTAGTTATTTTGGAAGGTAATCAGACCATGTCACCGTCTATATACCTCAGGGATTATTATGAGGAATATAAGGCGGGAACACCTATAGGAGATATAGTTTCCCATATTTATACTGTTTACAGGAGATATAAACTTCAAAATGACATAAATGCAGAATTATTTTATGACTTTGAAAAGATAAAAAAGAGTATTGTATATAAGCTTGTAAATAAAGAAAAAAATAAAAAAATGTTGCAGAGTGTTCCACATTTTGATTTCCTTGATTTGTCGGTTGTGTTTTATTTTCTGGTAAATACAGGAAGAATACAAAATGCGACAGCCATGATACGAAATGAGCATTTGAAAATGTGGAATGTCAGTGGTGATGAGATTTATAATATTGCTACAGAAAATACACCGAAGCTTCTTTGCTATAATATAAAACCTATCGATGAGGTATTGTGGAATTATATTGAGCAATGTAATGAAACGGAAGGATATTTTGCAGATGGTTTATCTGTTCAAAAGGAAATGTTTTCACAGGAAAATAACGATATGCAGATGTATGTGCTGACTAATTCTTTTAAAATGAATGGAGCAGCATGTATGCTTTACAAAGAACCATTAAAGCTTTTTTCTGCTAAGGTGGATAATGATATATATATAATTCCAAGCAGCGTGCATGAAGTGATAATGCTTCCGGCAGATGATATATGCAAGAATGAATTGAACACTATGGTACAACAGGTAAATAAAGAGGAAGTAGCGGAAAGTGATATTTTGTCAGACCATATATATATGTATGACAGGGAAAAAGAAGCCATTGTGATACCCTAGGAAATATAAGGTCAAAAAAAATGCACCCGGCGAGAATCGAACTCGCATTTCACCTTCCGGAGAGGTGCGTTCTATCCATTGGACTACAAGTGCAACATATATATTATATCTGAAAGCAGGAAAAATATCAATACCATAATTTGTGATGTGTGCAAAATGTGCAGACAGATCGGAGGACAAGGTGAACGATAAGGATAATAAATATATATTTGATGACGATGAAAATGACGATTTTGAGATAGCTGAATATCTTGAAAGAGAACTGGATGATATGGAAGCAAGGGAGATAAACAGAACCCGTAAAAAAGGCAAAGCATCTAAGTTTCCAAAAGCATCAGAGGATATAATGAACAATGAACAGTCATATATCGGTAAAAGCTCAGATAAGTCAGCTGAGACAAATAATAAATCAGACAGGAAAACCTCGCAGGTAAAAAAGCCGATGTTTGTTTTATATTATGAAAATAACAAACTTAAAGTGCTTTGGTGTACGCTGGGAGTGCTTATTGTTATTCTTTTAGTTGCACTTATTGTGACTAATATAGGAAAAAGCAGTGACAGTAAAGGAAACCAAAATGAAACCAAAAATGCATCACAGGAGTCGACAACAGAAGAGCCTGTAACAGAGGAAGCAACTACTGAAAATGCATTTCTTGCTGAACCGGCAGATTCACCGTATATTCAGGTATGTACAACGTTTTTAAAAAGCACATATGTAGAATGGAATGACGAAACACTTTTACAAATATGTGAAAACACACAGAACCTTCCAAAGGATAGGTTTGTTTTTCTTAATAAATATATTGAAGATGTAGAAAACTTAAACTGTTATGTGGGAGATGAGACAGAAGACGGAAAGCTTCTTATATACATCACATATGATATTAAGTTTGTAAATATTGAAACAAGAGCACCGTTGATGGAGGTAGTAATGCTTGTAAAGAAACCTGAGGGAGATGGCTATCTCATACACAATTTTGAAGTTGGTGATGAAGCAGACGTATATACAAGTAATGTGCAAAATAATCCAAATTATCGTGAATTATGTTCAAGGTTAAATGAACAGCTGGATGCTGCACTTGAAAGTGATGCCAATTTGAAGAATGTTTATGAAATATTGAAAAATTCAGGAGGAGAGCAGTAAAATATAATCTTAAAATTTCAGCCTTGCCGTACGGCAGGGCTGAAATATTTTCCAAATATCTAAAATAACTCCTAACAAAACTAATAATACAAAACTCCTAAAAAATCTAATAATATATTGACAAAATATTTTATATAAGGTATATTTATTAAAGTTTGCAGAATTACTTTATCGCTTTAAAGCGTAATGGTTTAAAGCAACACAAACAAAGCATTTATACACAGGAAAGGAAAGTAGAAAAATGGATATGACAAACAATGGAAATTTAGTATCATACAGACCTGACATAAAGGTTATGGACTGTACATTGCGTGACGGAGGATTAGTAAATGATTTTTTCTTTACAGATGATTTTGTAAGGGATTTATATAAGGCAAATGTAAAAGCCGGTGTAGATTATATGGAGTTTGGCTATAAGGCTTCAAAGGAAATTTTTGATGTAAAGGATTTTGGAAAGTGGAAGTTTTGTGATGAGGAGCATATAAGAGAAATAGTAGGTGATAATGATACTGACCTTAAAATTTCAGTTATGACTGATGTGGGAAGAACAGATTTTAAAAAGGATATTCTTGACAGAAAGGACAGTGTTATAGATTTAGTAAGAACTGCCTGCTACATACATCAGATACCGGCAGCCATAGAAATGGCGGAGGATGCAAAAGCAAAGGGATATGAGACATCCATAAACATTATGGCAGTATCAAAGGTAAATGATGAGGAACTTGACAGCGGACTTAAGCTTATTGCAGAGAGTGGCGGTGTTGATACTATTTATCTTGTAGACAGCTTTGGAGCTTTTTATCCTGAGCAGATAGAGAGACTGGCGGACAAGTATGTGAATATAGCCAGAGCATCAGGAAAAACAGTAGGAATACATGCACATAATAACCAGCAGCTTGCATTTGCAAATACAATAACAGCAATAAAGCATGGTGTAAGTCTTCTTGATGCTACAGTCAGCGGAATGGGAAGAGGCGCAGGAAACTGCTTTATGGAATCATTATTAGGTTTTCTTAAAAATCCAAAATATAATCTTGTACCTGTTATGAATTTAGTTGAAAAACACATTCTTAAGATGAAGGCAGACGGTGTTATATGGGGATATGATATACCATATCTTCTTACAGGTATTTTAAACAGTCATCCTCGTTCTGCAATAAAATTCTTAAAGGATAAGAGAACAGATTATTCTAAATTGCAGCAGGAATTGTTGGATAATGAATAAAAAAGTCCCGCATAATTATAATTGTTGTTGTGGGGATGGGGTTGATGATTAATATGAAGGAAGGAATTTGTTATGAGATTTGATACGGTGATTTTTGATTTGGATGGAACTTTGCTGAATACCCTTGAGGATTTGGCAGATTGTGTGAATCATACAATGAAGGTATTTGGGTATCCCGAGAGGACAATTGATGAAGTAAGAAGGTTTGTTGGAAATGGAATTGGTTTGCTGGTAAAAAGAGCTGTACCGGATTATGTTGAAGACGAACAGTATCAGACAGTCTTTAATGAATTTAAGAAGTATTATACTGATAACTGTCAGGTAAAAACAAGACCGTATGATGGAATAGTAAGGCTTATAAATGAACTTCATCAGAAGGGGATAAAGATTGCCATAGTTACAAATAAAAATCAAATGGCTGTAAATGAATTGAATAAAAAGTATTTTAATGGTATTATAAATGTAGCCGTAGGTGATAATGGTGTCAGAGAAAGAAAACCATCGCCGGAGCCGGTTAAGGAAGCACTGAAACTTCTTAATAGTAAAGCAGAAAATACCATATATGTAGGAGATTCAGAAGTAGATGTTGCTACAGCAAAAAATGCAGGTCTTTTTGGTGTATATGTAACATGGGGCTTTAGAGATAAGAAACAGCTTGTGGCTGCAGGCGGTGAACATTTTATAGACAGGCCTGAAGAATTAATGTCTTATCTTTAAATGTTTAAAAGCTTTCCATAATTAATTAAAAAGTACAGAAAGGAATTGAGAGTATGGCGAAAATAGGATTTATTGGTATGGGAAATATGGGCTATGCCATGTTAAAGGGGGCGCTTACTGTATTTAGTAAGGATGAGCTTATTTTCACAGATGTAAACACAGACAGAGTAATGACTGTTACAAAGGAAACAGGAGTTCCATATACAGAGACAAATGCTGAACTGGCAAACAGTGCGAAATTTATAGTTCTGGCAATAAAGCCTCAGTTTTATAATCAGGTTTTACGCAATATTGAGAATGTAGTAAAGGAAGACAATGTAGTTATTTCCATTGCACCGGGTATAAGTATTCAGAGTCTTAAGGATTCTCTTGGTTTTAATGCAAGAATAGTACGTGCCATGCCAAATACTCCTGCGCTTTTAGGTGAAGGTATGACAGGAGTGTGCTATGACGATAAACTTTTAAATTTTGAGGAAAAGGATACTATTTCCAAGCTTTTTAATTCCTTTGGAAAATACAGGATAGTAGAAGAAAGACTGATGAGTGCAGTTACCTGTGCATCAGGAAGCTCGCCTGCATATGTATATATGTTTATTGAAGCTATGGCCGATGCAGTAGTTATGAAGGGAATGCCAAGAGCAGCAGCATACGAGATGGTAGCACAGACAGTTTTTGGTGCGGCAAAGATGGTGCTTGATACAGGAAAGCATCCGGGAGAGCTTAAAGATATGGTATGCTCACCTGGAGGAACCACTATAGCAGGAGTGGCAGCATTAGAGGAGTACGGCTTCAGAAACAGCATCATAAAAGCCACCGAAGCCTGCTATGATGTGGCAGAAGGTTTCAATAAAAAATAAGGGAGATTAGTACATAATGGAAGAAAAGCCAATTAACCGTATAAACAGAGAACTTGTATACAAGGGTTCAATAACAGAGATGTACAGGGATACCATAGAGGATAAAGACGGACATATCCAATATTACGATTTCATAAAGCATAAAGGAGCAGCGGCAGTAGTTCCCGTTACAGATGAAGGAAAGCTTCTGATGGTTCGCCAGTACAGAAATGCACTAGACAGATTTACTCTGGAAATACCTGCAGGAGGAAGAAATACTCCTGATGAACCTACAAAAGACTGTGCAGCAAGGGAACTTGAGGAAGAAACAGGATACAAGTCAGATAATCTTGAACTGCTTATAAGCATTAAAACCACTGTAGCATTCTGCAATGAACTTATAGATATATATGTAGCCAAAAATCTTGTTCCGTCAAAGCAGCATCTTGACGAGGGAGAATATGTAGATGTAGCAGAATACGACATAGATACCTTAGTAAATATGGTATATGACTGTACCATACAGGATGCAAAAACAGTGGCGGCCATTATGGCATATGCACATAAATATACATAAGATATATTTAAAATATCTTACTAAGAATAGTTATGTAACGCCGTAGAGCGGTGAATGAACGGCAGGTAAATTCCTTAATGGCAGGAGCCGGCATATGTATATTTCGTGTGTATGC
>CAMENQ010000173.1 GCA_945928585.1 uncultured Roseburia sp.
TGACCCTAACAGAGGTGGTAGTGAAATTAGCGGTCAATCACAGTTTGAACAGATTTTAGACCAAGCTGCTGGATATGGATTGTTTATTTTTGCAATCACACAGCAGGTTTCATTAATGCCAAAATCTATTGTTGCTAATGCAGGACTTAAATTTGTTGGCAGACTCGGAAATGAGGAAGATATTAAACAGGCTTGCATTATGATAGGCAAGGAACCGGTAAGAACTGATATTGATGTTTTTAAGTGGATTCCCAAATCTCCGATTGGCGTATTTATTGCTCAGAGTACAAGAGGATATGATTACAAATCAATGGAGCCGGTACTTATTAATGTAGCTCCATTAAATACACCTGTTCCTAGTAATTCAGAACTCGAAGATATTATCCTACAGAAAAAGGTAAAAGAAACTATAAAGAGACAAACAATATCATCATAATATAGAGTACAGAAAAAGGCACCTTTACAGTGCCTTTTTTTTCATAGAACAAATTATTGTATTTTATCTCTGATAACTGTACTCAGCTAATGTCACTCCACCCCATGAACTGTATCCGCATCTGTCGGCTCCTAACAGAAAATATCTATGATATGTTTCCTCATCCTGACCGTCCCAAGTGCAATCAATGTGATACCACTGTCCGTCAAGCTGAACAATGTTCCATGCATGATTACCGCCATTAACTCGGCCGGATGCATAATAGCAAGGTATTCCAAGATATTCCATATATGCCTGAAAAGCAAGAGCATAACCGCTGCATACACTCGAATGCAACCATAAACAGTCATAAGCGCCATATGCTTCCCCATTTCCATTATATGTATCAAAATCATAATCTGCTGTGTTGCAAATATAATCATGTACATTAAGGATTGTTGTGTAAGTATCTGGTCCGACAAGGCTCGGTACCGTATCCTTTATGACAGCATCAACAACAGCTTTTTCACTGCGATTATCATTATACTTTAATTTGGCATTTAGTATATTGCTGCCATGATAATAAGTTCTGCTGATTCCACAGATATTAGCATCTGTATAAGATGATAATGGCGACCTCATTGCGTTAAGCAATATATCTGCACCCACATTATAGTCAATAACTACAGTTACTTCCTCTATTTGAAGTGCTTTTGTCTGGTTCAGTATGGCTACAGGGTCATACTCATTAACCGGTGCCGGCTGAATATTAGTATTTGCAGGTGTTGGAGCTGTTGTAGCATTTACGCTGGAAACTGGAGCTGCATTTGTTCCGGGTACTGGTATTACATAAGTGTCCTGAGCTGCCAAGGCACTAGTTGCCGATTCTAAAAGAAGTGCAAATGATGCAATAGTTGTTAATAATGCTTTCTTAGTTCGTTTCATAATAATTTCCTCCTTAATTATCCTTATGGGATATTTTCCATTGGTTGATGGAATATTTTTCTTCTTTACATATTAAGCATATCAGTAATCCTGTTAGCATGTATTTCAGGACAAACGGATTTGCTGTAAATATTTCATAACCATTTTTATATAATATTGACTCTGTTGATTTGGTTTTGGTTTTATTAAAATAAAAAAAAATATAGTTTTTAAAAAATTTTTATTATAAACTCTATATGATATAATAAGAAAAATAAATTATTAGTGCTCTGTTTATAAAACTTATATCAGTAAAATACCGTCTGTATGGTATAAACTATGCAGGAAGGGGATGAGCAGGTATAAGTGAGATAAGAATTAAGCAGAACAATAATCTGTGGAAAATATTTCGTATTATAGCAGAAGAATCAGATGTCCCAGAGGATATCTCAAACCGTATTCATCAGAAAATACTAAGCAGTAAAGATGATTACAAGTACAAAGGCAAGGAGAAAAGGATATGAACTATGAAAAACAGGATGCGGTACTTTTTCAGGAAATACAAAAGTTTACAGCAGGAAATCAGGAAAGCTTTGAAAAAATCTATGAACTTAGTAAGAGGTATATCTATAAGATTATTAATGACATTGTAAATAATTATGATGCCACAGAAGATATAATGCAGGAAACCTACCTGCGCATTTACAATAAAATCAATACACTTCAAGATATCAGAAGCTTTTATACATGGGCCGGAAGAATAGCTACTAATTTAACTTTGGATTATATACGTAAAAACCGTAATGAAGTACTTTTGGATGCTGATAAAGATTCTGAAGATGACAGTATTGAATTTATATTTGATAAAGCTGCACAGGATAATGAGGAATTTATTCCGGAAAATATTATTATGGATAAAGAAAAGCAGCGTCTTATATCAGAGATACTTGATAGTCTTTCTGTTGCCCAAAAATTATCCGTACAATATTTTTATTACGAAGAAATGTCAGTCAGTGAAATAGCGCAGACAATGAACTGCTCTGAGGGTACGGTTAAAAGCCGTTTAAACTATGCACGCAAGGCTATTAAAAAAGAAGTGCTTAACCTTGAAGAAAAGAAGGGAACGAAACTTTATAGTCTTGGAGGCCTTTCACTTCTATTGCTATTGTTTCGCCAAAATGCAAGTGAAATTACAGTTACATGTCCAGTTCCTGCCATTGTGGCTAAAAACAGAGCTGAAGTATATCATAATTCAGCCGATACAACATCAGAACTTTTACAGAAAGCAGAAACTGATGAGGTTTTTAAAAATAAAGCAATAAATACGGCAGCATCAACCGTTAAATCGGGAGCGGGAATCGCCATGAAAAAAATTGCAGTTACAATTGCCGCATCAGCAGGTACTGCAATGTTAGTTGCCGGCGGTATTAAGGCTGTACATGATATAACACCGGGAAAAGACAATACAAAAATTTTCCAGCTGGCTTTTTCTACTGAGGTAACTAAGCAGATAAATGAAGAAACAACGCATTTTAAAAACATCAATAAATATGGTTATGTGTTGGAAGGAGACAGTAATCTTAAGAAAAGCTCTCACCTGACGAATAAAATTTCAAATGTAAAATATTCTTCAAATGGAAAAGAATTTGTAATGATTGATGACAATGGTAATTTAGTCCGACAAGATGGAAGTTCCAATACCGCATATCGTTTTGATAATTCGGGGATTGCTGATGATTTAGGAAGTTTTGTCGTATGGGATAGGGAGAATAAAACAAGATATCTCTTAGACAAAAATGAAAATCTTCTTATTAACGGAATAAACGGAAATATGATAAATGGAAGATACTATAAAGGTAAGGATAATAACCTCTATAATGCAGATGGAAAGATAATCCTTACATCCGATAAAACACGTTTTAACAGTTTCCTATACAGTGCTGATATTATAGGTAATTATGCAGTTGCTAAATTAGAAAATCAGGCATCCTTACAAAATGTTCAGTATGCCGTTTATAACTTAGAAACAGGAGAGGAAAATATATTAACAGTACCTAATAATGTAGATATCCGTGGTGTTGACTATTACAATCATCTTATTGTAGAGAATAACGCTATACTTAATATAGGTGATATTTATATTTATTCACTGGAAGGAAAGAAAATCAAAAAATGCGATTTTACATTTAATGTTGTTACCGATTTACAACTGCTCGATAATGGAAATCTGTTATGGACAGGTGGAGATGCACCGGTAATAACCGATTCAGAATATAATATGGTTACAAAATTTACAAAGTCTGATTATGTGAAGTATCTTAAAAAGAGCAGAAGCATGATTTTCCAAAAAGATAAATTGGGTAATAAACAGGATAATCCGGTTTATCTGATGTCTGATAACGGAGAAATTGTAAGCAGTGGATATATGAGCATTGAAGATTTGACCTCATCCTTGCTTCTTGCCAAAAATAACAATGGTTATGCTGTTATTAATAAAAAAGGTCAGGAACTTGTGAACGGACTTAATATGGCATATGACAATGAAGCAGTTACTATTTCTACAGACGGAGAGCATATTATTTGCAATTCAAAGCAACATATTATGATACTTTCTACAGATGGGAAACAGGAGTGTATAATTCCATTAGATGACTCCGTAATATTTTACAGGTATATTGGCCGGGATAATATTGTAATATATAGAAAAGACGGAAGTTTATCATGTTATTCTTTGATGACAGGCAACATTAAGGGGACACTTAATAACATAACAAAGGATGAATGGAATAGCATATGCTTTTCTAACGGATATAGCATATTAAAATTAAAACTGGAAAGTGATTATGTATATACTGTATTTAATCAGGATTTTAAGGCGGTTGCTGAATTACATGAAAATATGAATATACGTAATATTATCGCTATTGACAACAATTTTTGGATAGAAAAACTTGATAATCATAGTCATGAACTATGTGAGTATCAGGTTACAATGAAATAAACACAAAATTAATAACAGTTTCTATGGAATCATTAAATTTTTCTATAGAGACTGTTATTTTTTATATATTCTTATCCTGACTATTCAGATGACAGATGGTATCATATAATTTTTTGCCGCTTAAGCTAAGCTTTCCGATAGGAAAGCTAAAAAATACTCCAAGCTGTTATATTATACATATTTGTTTATACTGTCAGTTCCACACAAAGACACATAAAAATCCCTGTGAAACAGGCAGAAAGTTTTACTACAGTAAATGTAATATTCATCATTTTCGGCTGAGACGCCCCCTAAGCCTACTAAACTTTCGTTTAACAATGTGAACTTGTATCTGAGAAGGTACAGCTACACTTCCTTCAATGCGTCTTAGACTTATCCACGTAATTTCGTGTATTTATCTATTTATCCTCACAGAATCCTCTTTAACCATGCTGCAATAAATACAGTTTAGGCAACGGTCATGGGTCAACTTTAACCGCTTTCGGGGTTTCAGGCTCACTTTGCCTTCTATACACTAATATTATCAATATTAATCTATGTTGAAACTCCGGGGAACTTTCTGCGTTCGGTCCTACCCGTGTCATTTATATAGCGCTGGCAGCGCCTAGTAGTATACGCATAGTAGCTATAGCATATACCCTCCCTCCCGTGATAGCCGCGGGCATCTACATGAACATGTATGTTCGTCCTTCATGTTGGCATCTTATTTAATTTAAAAATTGCTTTTATATACATTGAAAAAATTTTTTCGGCATTTGGAAAATAGTATGAGGTATAAATGAAATGATGTTTGTCCTAAAAATGACTATTTTATATTTTATTTTTCAGGACAAGCAGAATAACATAATTACTTCTATATTAATGTTGTTTTTTGAATAAATAAAATCTTACATACTAAGGCTGTTAAATAATTTATTCTTAAAGGAGGATTAAACATGAAGATTGAATCGAAGACACTTAACAAGGAAATTGAAGTAGAAGCTTATGATGTGGTAACGGAAGATGGCCGCGTTCTCAAAAGATTATCATTAGCTACATTGCTTGGCATTCAGATTGAGAATAACATTCAGGTTGAAAGTGAGCTGCTAAGTTCACCGGTTTTTGCGGAGAATCTTATTTGGGTAGCATTTAAAGCAAGAGCAACTGTAAACGGTCGCACAAGCGAGCGTGTAGGTTCAGTACAGTATGTTCCGTCTGATTCAGGCATGACTAATATCAAGGGAACAATACAGATGCAGAATGTAATG
>CAMENQ010000174.1 GCA_945928585.1 uncultured Roseburia sp.
TATTTTTTAGAAAGCTTATATCACTTACATTCGTATCTGAAATACGCAATGATTCAATATTTTTAAGATTTCCAAGTACTGAAAAATCTGAAATTGCAGTTGATGCCAAATTAAGTTCAACTAAATTTTTAAGATTTGTCAATATAGTTATATCTGTAAAATTACTATATTCCAAAAAAAGCCACTTAAGATTTGTCTTACTTGCAATAGGAGAATAATCTGTGATTGATTTACAATTCGCCAAACTCAGATACTGAAGATTTAATCCTGATATTACACTTAAATCTTTAATATTAGTTCCGTCGCAATAAAGTGATTGTAATATTGCTAAATTTGCTATAGGTGAGAAATCTGAAATTTCGGTATTTCCTGATATAATTAACTGTCTTAGCTTCGTAAGAGTTCTAACCGGCTCAATGCTTTTCAAACTGTCTCCATTAGTGCCAACACCAAGACTCCCTAAATTTGTAAAATGCTCCACTCCTTTAATACTTAAAATGCCTTCTTCATCTAAAAGAATATTTATATTTTCAACAGCCTCTGCCTCGCTCTGCTGCAGCATGCCGTCTCCGTTTGTGTCGAAGTTTGATATTATGTATTGGTAAAAGTTTGAGTCTTCAAATTCTGATGAGGGTATAACTTCATCAGCCCTTACCGTTATTTTTAAGCCGATAACGGCAAGGACTGATATAATAATAAATATTATTTTCTTATGCCTGAGATAAACAGTTTTCATAAGCTTCCTCCGGTTAGATTTTTCGACATATATTGTTCCTATAAAACAAAATTCCTTATATATTTATTATAACAAATTATGGTTATACTTTGCAATTTGTTTTTTTAAAAGGAATAATACATTGTATAAAAACGCACCTGTCTCTGTATAATAAATATATACAAAGACAGGTATGAAATCATATGGCATTACAACTTTATCATGTTGCCAAAACTCATTTTATCTATTACCTAATTTTTTACAAGCCTTAACATACTGTGGTATCAACACTGTAAGCTTAACTATTATCATTACTAAAACAGCTATCATTGTCGGCGTAATAACTACTTTGTTTCTTCGACTTCCATATTCATAATTATATGTAATGCACAACACAACTATCCAAATAATAATAACCAGCGACATAATTGCAAAGAATATTCCACCTTTTTTTATGGTCTCATATTCACTATTGCCTTTTGAATTTAGTAATACTGCCACATAACATAATACGGACATTGCAAAAATTATCCCAAAAACTACTAATACCTCCGTAACAAGCAATGTCCTTGAATCCTCGAGAAAACTTTTTCCCTCTAATATTCTTTCGGTATATCCTATTATTGTATAACCGGCATCCAGCCTTGACGTATATCCATCATATTTATAATCCATATAATTTTTCCTATAACTCTCCTCTGATGGATATAATGCTTTTCCAAAAATAAGCAGGCAAACTATTGTGACCAAAAACACCCAATTAAATCCATATAATACCCATTTAAAAATCACCTTGTTATCAAAACCATATGAACTTTCAAATGGTACAGAAACATTTTCAGAATTTTGTTTTTCATTATTTTGTTCATTAACATATGGCTCTTGTTTATAATATGTATCTTCCTGAGCATTGCTTATGATGTAATCTTCTAAATTTTGTAATGGGTTGCCACACATATTGCAAAATGCACTGCCCTCTTCTACTTCTGCACCGCATTCCGGACATATTATTTTTTCATCTTCTTTATATTCATTTCCGCATAAATTACAATATTTTCCTGTAAATTCATTGCCACATATTTTGCATTTATTCATATTTACATGTCCTCCTTTGTCACATATAAACCCAAAAAGGGGCTTCTCACCGAACGAAATAATCGTTAAAGCTTCTGCCCCTCTTAGTTTTTATTCTCTTATTTGTCTGTTATCCTATTTTATTATATACTTTCCTGTTTATAACAAAAATCATAGCTGCTGCAAAAGATATAAATAATGCAAAAACGATTATTCCCGTACTGTCTCCTGTCTGCGGTGCCGTAGTATCAGTATTGCTGTTTACATCCTTGTTTTCTGTGTCTTTCTTATCTGATGCTGTAGTTTCTTCACTGCTGCCTGCTTCTTTATACTCTTCATTGCTTAATACTATAATATAATCAGAAGCATGGGTATAATCAAGCATTACATCACCATTATCAACTACTTTGCTACTCTGCATAAACTCAAGTTTTTTAGTAACAGGATTGTAATAAAACAGATTTGCAAATTTTCCTTTGTTCTTTGCATCTACATTAATGGTAAGGGACGCCTTGAAACCAAATTCTCCTGAATGTGCTAAGGAGAGTTCTATTTTGTCTCCGTCAAAATGAATACCGTCAACAGCTTCCTTAGGAATGACATTTTCTACCTTTTCTACGGTAAGATCAATATCCTTAAGGCTGCCTGATTTTATATCCTCACTCTTAATTGTCCACTTCATTCCATTTGCTGTTTCTATTACAAGTGTGATTCCTTTCTGTCTTGCTGCCTCCAGCGTATCTGACTTTATTGCTTCATTTTTTTCTGTTTTTATTTCTACACTTTCTCCCTTATCAGCTGCTTCAATCTTATCAATTATGGTTTCTTTTTCACCGGCTAATAATTTAGAAAGAGAATCTGTAGATATATCATACATTACATGAACAATTTCATTTTCCGGTACATAAGTAAATTCCATACTTATAATACCATCTTTTACTCCACCATAAATATCAGAAAGTTTAAAATCCTTATTACTTTTTACTTTCTCCGGTATTTCCGGCAATTCTCTTAATGATATCTCTTTTGAACCTGATGATAAATCAACCATAACTTCAGCCGTATCCTTTCCTTCTGAGGTATATACTGAAGAATACATAATTACATAGCCTTTACCACAATATACTCTTGTAGTATCAGGAATGGTCATAATATTTATTACCTGCCAGTCAGATGAGAAGAAAATCATCTTATATCCATTTTCTACAGTACCATATGTTCTCATATAGCCATTTTTTTCAGATACATTTCCATTATATGTAAGAGATATGGTCTGTCCCACTAAATCTTCATTACTGAAAACATTCTTTGACAAAATATTTCCCTGTTTATCTGCTACACTGTATCCGCCGTTATCCTCTACGAGAAATACATTTTCTGCAAGTTGTAACACTATGTTATTACTTTCAAATGATACAATCTCTCCTGTTTCTGTTACAATTTCATGTTTTCCGTTTACTCTTTCCAGCAAAAGATATGAAGTTCCAAAACAGTCTGAACCTATAAAGATATACTTTATTGTATTTTCTCCTGTATTTTCAGAGCTTGCAAAATCATGTGATTTTCCATCCACAAATACTCCGTCTACAACAACTGAGAAATCATAATCTTCTTCTGCAAATCCTTCCTGCCTTTCCAGTCCCATTGCATATCCAATATAGTGTGAAGCCTTATATGCCCCTTCTTTATACAATATAAAGTTTGAACATTCGTTGCCCCAACCCATCTTTGCTGAGTACTCTTCATCTTTTCCATTTATATCTGACAAAGTACACTTTTCTCCTGATAATGTTACACATACATCTTTATCTGCATCTACAGGTATAGTTGCTTTGGATGTCAACCCATTATTTGTAAACTCTACAATTAATTTGTCACCATCCTTAACTGCTTTCAGTGTACATTTAACACCATTTTTATTGGCTTCCATCCAATTTGTCCATTCCTCGGATGTTGCAGGTACACCTGTTGTTTCATAATTATACCCTGCATTTGTAAACATTTCACCATCGTTAGTATTTATCCACATAAATCCGTCGAATTCTTCTGCTCCGTCGTAAATCGACGTCCAGCCAAATCCGTCTGACCTGCTTATAAAACAAAAGTCACCTTCTCCGTAATTCAAATAATTATCATCCGAATAATGAATGATATACAATGGTGTGTCCCACACTAAACCTGCTGAAGCATTAATCTCTTCATATGTTTTAGAGTTAAAGGTAATTTCAATTCCTTCCTCATCAATCTCATATGCCTGTGAAAAATTGCTGAACCATTCGTCGCACCAAATCCCGGATGTTCCTTCCTCTGTTACATTTCCTACTGTTTCCTCTTCAACATTTCCTACTGTTTCCATTTCTAGCTCATCAGCATATGTACTCTCAACATTTTTCATACCAATCACCGACAGTACTGTAGCCGTAGCAATGGCAGCACCAAATAAAAACCTTTTTAACATATGTTTTCCTCCTTGTTTTCATTAATTTTTTTTACTGTTGTATATAGTAAACACATTCACAATATACTTATTTTAATATTATAACGTGTTTTTCTATTGTAAAGTTAAAGCTAGTAAAAGTGGTACTAAATTTCCGAAAATTGACCACCGGCAGACCTTATAGCCACACAAAACCTCCCATTCTCCACACGCACCTCCATTGCCATACCATATTTCTCCGCCAGACTTCTGACGCTCTTTATGCCTAAACCATGCCCCTCTTTATTAACCTTTGTTGTCTTAAATTCCCCGTCAATACAAACCGGTTCTTCCTCATACGGATTTTCTATTTCAAGATAAAAGCTCTCCCTTTTTATAGAGCCTCGTACTGTAATTTTTCTGTTATTTACATGGTTTTTTGAAACTGCCTCTATGGCATTATCCAAAAGATTGGCTAACATACTTATATAATCTTTTGCTTCTACAAAAGAACCATTGTCCGTTTCTATGGAAATATCCATATCCGCCCCTGCATTTTCTGCCTTTTCCCGCTTATTTTTCAGCAAAACCTCCGGAAGCATATCTTCAGAAATATTTTCTACTGCCTTATATGCCTCACATATTCCGTTATTCATAAAATCTGCCTGCTGCCTGAAATAATCTGCATTTTCTTTAAGCCTGTTCACAATATACTCTGTGCTGTCTTCCACATTTTTTACCACATAGTATTCCAGATATATTTTTTCTTTTTCTTTTATGTAATTACTTACTTTCATAAACGCATATACTATTATCAATAATAATAAAAAAATACTTATTACAGAAAACTTCCAGCTGCCTTTTGACTCTATCATCATCATTCCTGTCACATATAAAAAGCACAGCACTTCCACCGCCACACACACTAATATTTCCATTCCCTGAATATGAAGAAAGCCTGATAATTTTCCCCTCAGTAATATTATTCCTGTCAGAATTATGTACGCAGTCAATATTTCAACTGAATAAAAAACAATTCTTTTTGTGCTGCCATATTCCATAACTCCCATAATGTTATTTATTACATTTAGCTTTATAACCAGCCCTGCTGCAAATGTTCCTAATCCTAATGCTATATTCATCATCACATATGCCATCAGCTTTTCTGCAAATTTTCCTTTTGTAAACATACATATTATTATAAAGTGCGTGCATACCGTACCATGTCCGGTAAGAAA
>CAMENQ010000175.1 GCA_945928585.1 uncultured Roseburia sp.
TCTGTCTGCTAAAACAATAGAGTTTTTATGCTGAAAAGTATAGAAATGAAGATTATTATGCAATATATGAAATGGAGAAGAAATGATTGAAAATCATAAAACTGAGCGGAACCGTTTTACCAGAATGAATATAGGCGAAGCAATAGTAGAACTTTTAAAGGAAAAAGAATTTGATAAAATACAGGTTTCTGAAATAACAAAAAAAGCCGGAGTCTCAAGAATGACATATTATAATTATTATGAGACGAAGGAACAGGTATTAAAGGATTATCTTCATGAGCTTGTTAATGAGTTTGTTGTTGAGAGCAGCAATCATCCGGAGACAGGCAGAATGATGTCCTATGAGCATATTGTATTTTCTCTTAAGTTTTTTGACAAATATGCATCATTTTTTCTTACCTTAAATAAAGCAGGTTTTTACGGAATGATAATAAATGCCATGAATGAGTTTATGCTTGAAAATGCAGGAGAGGAATATGACGGTTCAGTATACCGGCTTTATTGTTATACGGGAGCATTATTGAATCTGTTTATAAAGTGGGAGGAAAACAGAAAGGATATGTCGGCCGATGAGGTTGGAGAAATTATATCAGGCTTTTACAATAGCAGAACACAGGAAATGACCGACAGTAAGAATAATTGAAAAAATACAGGAAAAGAGATGTAATAATGAAAGATTTAAAGGTATATACACATAATGCAAAATATTATGAGACAGACCAGATGGGAATTATCCATCATTCAAATTATATAAGATGGATGGAAGAAGCACGTATAGATATGATGGAACAGATAGGTATGTCTTATGCAGATATGGAAAAAGCAGGAATAATAAGTCCTGTACTTTCTATTAAATGCAATTATAAAAATATGGTTCATTTTAATGATACCGTTGAAATAAAGGTAAAGGTAGTTAAATACACAGGAATTAAACTTGAGCTTGAGTATGAAATGATAAATATGGAAACAGGAGAAGTGACTACGACAGGTGAAAGCTCACACTGTTTTTTAGACAGTGAGGGAAAGCTGTTATCACTTAAAAAGGACTACCCTGAGTATGATGCAAAGCTTAGGGAAATGAAGGACACAGACAGAGAATGAGGTGAAAAATGTCAGTAGGAAAATTGTTTTTAAAATATGTACCTCAAAATATATTGGGGATGATAGGCATTTCCTTATATATTCTGGTTGATACATTTTTTATATCAAAGGCAGTCGGAGCAGACGGTATCACAGCCCTTAATTTAGTACTGCCTGTCTACAGCGTTATTTTTGCAATAGGAGCTATGATAGGTGTAGGTTCGGCAATAAGATTTGCCATAGCAAAAAGCAGAAAAAGCGATGATATGGACAGTTACTTTACAAACGGCCTTTTTTGGGGAACAGTCATAGGAATAATTTTTACTGTTGCAGGAATTTTGTTTCCACAAAAGATAATTGCTTTTCTTGGAGGGGACAGTGATATAGTAAAAGTAGGAACATCATACACAAGGATTTTTATGGCATTTGCACCATGCTTTATCTGGAATCATATATGCAATGCCTTTGTAAGAAATGATGGAGCTCCTTCTGTAGCTATGGCTGCCACATTAGGAAGCAGTTTGTTTAACATAATAGCAGATTATGTGCTTATGTTTCCGGTGGGAATGGGTATGGCAGGAGCAGCACTTGCAACTGCTATATCTCCTATTCTTGGAGTTATTATATGTTTAACTCATATATTGTCAAAAAGAAGCAATGTAAAATTTAAGCTTATAAAGCCTTCATTTATGAGGCTTATACATTCAAGTCAGTTAGGAATATCAGCATTTGTATCAGAAATCTCATCAGGCGTAATGACTGCCACATTCAACATGATTATACTTGGAATTACGGGAAATCTTGGCGTTGCGGCTTATGGAGTGGTTGCAAATATTTCACTGGTAGCAGTTGCCATGTTTAATGGAGTGGCAAATGGTTCACAGCCTATAGCAAGCATGTTTTATGGACAGGGTGATAAGGAAAAACTGAAAAAGGTTTTAAAACTTGGTATGATTACATCATTGACTATGGCTTTAATTATGATATGTATAGTTTATATCTGGTCATCACCTATAGCCAATATATTTAATAATGAAAACAATCCTGTACTGGCCTCATATGCAGAGGAAGGACTGAAACTATATTTTATAGGATTTATTTTCGCAGGTATAAATATTGCAGGTACAAGCATACTAAGTGCTATGGAGGAGGCAAAGGGTGCATTTTTTGCTTCTGTTATGAGAGGTTTTGTGGCAATAATATTCTTTGCATTTATTTTATCGGCACTTTTTGGAATGAGGGGAGTATGGCTTGCATTTCCTGCGGCAGAGGGTGTAACTTCTGTTATAACCATAGTGTTCCTGTATAATGCAATTATGAAAAAGAAATAAAAAGTTATTTTATAATAGGAAATCACAAAAGCAACAGCGTGAAAGTAAGAAACTAAAAATTCGCGAATGCGAATTTACAAGTCTCGCTGTCTGGCGAGACTTTATTACTTAATGGGACATCACAAAAGCAACAGCGTGAAAGTAAGAAACTAAAAATTCGCGAATGCGAATTTACAAGTCTCGCAGCCGAGCGAGACTTTATTATGGAGGAAAAAATGATAAAAAAAGAAAATGAAGGACAATATATAGATTTACACGTTCATTCTACGGCATCAGATGGAACATATACACCGTCACAGCTTACGGAATATGCCATAAAGAAAAATCTCTATGCCTTTGCCCTGACGGATCATGATACTGTAGATGGTATTGATGAGGCTTTTAAAGCAGCAAAGGATATGATTAAGGTTATTCCGGGTATAGAGATTTCAGCGGATTTTAATGGCACTGATTTACATATACTTGGTTTAAACATTGATTATAAAAATCAGGAATTTCTTGCACAGATAAATGAATGCAAAAAACTTCGCTGTGAACGGAACAAAAAAATGATACAGAAAATGAATGATTTAGGTTTTCCCATTACTGAGGAGATAGTAAGAAACCGTTATGGCAGTGATTCTTCTATTACAAGGGCACATTTTGCAAGGTATCTGCTTGATGAAGGGTTTGTTAAGACAAAAGAAGAGGCTTTTAAGAAATATCTCTGTAAAGGAGGCCCCTGCTATGTATCAAGAGTCCAGATGAAACCAGAGCGTGCCATAGAGATAATACTTAAGGCAAATGGACATCCGGTGCTTGCCCATCCCCTTTTGTATAAGCTTGACAAAGAAAGATTAATCAGTCTTATAAATTATCTTAAAAATCTTGGACTGGAGGGAATAGAGGCAATATATTCTCTTAACAGTGCTGAAGATGATATTTTTCTGGAACAGACTGCGAAAAGCTTTGGACTATATATTACAGGCGGTTCCGATTTCCATGGAAGCAATAAGCCTGATATAGACCTTGGGGTTGGAAGGGGAAATCTTGCAATAAGTAAAGAACTATTATATAATATTGCATAAATTGATTGTGTTTTTTAAGATTTTGATTTTTAAAAACTGGTAATATATCAGAATTAGCAGTAATATAAAAGTAAGTATTTTAAATAATAAACAGAAAGGGAGAAATATTGTGAAGGAAAATATATTGGATAACGCTTATGAAAAATACAAAACATTAGAGGATTTGCCTGTCAAGGCAAAGGTATTGCTTCCACATGAAGGTATGGTAAGAAAAGGAATAATACAGTTTCATCACGGCATGTCTGAACACAGCGGAAGGTATGGTGAGGTTATGGAGTTTTTCAGAGACCATGGCTACATATGTGCCATACATGATGTAAGAGGACACGGACAGAGTATGAAAGATGACAGTGAACTTGGATATTTTGGTGAAAACGGAGCAGATACAATAATTGAAGATGCACATGCGGTAACTGCATATCTTAAAAACAATTATCCGGATTTACCGTTTATTCTGGTAGGACACAGCTTCGGTTCACTTGCTGCCAGAGCATATATAAAAAAATACGATTACGAGCTTGACAGGGCGTTTATAGTAGGATGCCCGGGAGACAATAGCTTCAAGGCGTTCGGTATGCTTCTTATAGAACTTATGACTATATTTAAAAACAGCAAAGAGGTGAGTCCTTTTATGGCAAAGGTGTTTAATAACCAGTTTACAAAGCCATATAGAAAGCTGTGTAAAAAATACGACAGAAAAGAGCTTCCGTACGGACAGATATGTACGGTGGAGGAAGTGGTAAATTCATACAACAGTGACAGAAAATCAGGATTTTTATATACACTGAACGGGTATTATACCATTATGGAGATGATGTCAAAGGTATATAACGGAAGTGTGGATAAATGGATAAGAAAAAACACAAATCTTAAGATTACATTTCTTTCAGGTGCAGATGATGTTTACATGATAAGTGAGAAAAAATTTATGCAGGCTGTAGAAAGAATGAAAAAAATCGGATACAAAAATGTAGATTATAAGCTTTATCCTGAAATGTATCATGAAATATTTAATGAGAAGGATAAACTGACGGTTTATAATGATATGCTGGAAATGATTGAAAAATAAGATATCAGCTGACTATAAAAAAAATAATCAAACTGGCATTTTACTTAATCTCTGTTAATTGCTATTATATGTGCAAAAACATCAGGAGGAATGGGAATAATGAACAGTAAGTTTAATACAAAAAAGATATGTATGACAGGGTTATTTATGGCATTAATATGTGTATCTACATTGTTTTTTAAAGTGCCTATACCGGGAGGTTATGCACATCTTGGAAATGGATTTATTTTTCTTGCAGCAGCCCTTTTGGGAAATACAGGCGGAATGATAGCTTCCGGAGTGGGTTCAGCATTGGCAGATTTACTTGGCGGATGGTATATGTGGATATTGCCAACTCTTATAATAAAGTGTATAATGGGACTCGTGGTTGCTTTTATTGCACCAAAAAAGTTTACAATTAAGTCACCGAGAACATTTATAGCCATCGTAGCAGGTATGGTAGAAATGGTGGCAGGCTATTTTGTAGCAGGAATTTTCCTTATGGATACTGCGGCAGCAAGTGCTACACAGATACCGGGACTTGTGGCAGAGGATTTAGTCGGAATAGTTATTTTTTATCTTATAGGCTTTACTATGGAAAAATCAAAGACAGCAGAGCTTATACAGTCGGATAAATAGGTAACTGCCCGCGGAAAGTAAAATTACAAATTTGCACTGGCGAATTTTCAGTAGACTTATAAGGGGTATCCCTTTAGGAATGTTTGATATACATTAACAGAATGGAGAATTAAAATGTCTCATAATAATCAGAAAAAAATAGCTGTTATAAATGATTATTCAGGGTTTGGACGCTGCTCTATTGCAGTGGCTATGCCCTTAATTTCATATTTGGGGATACAATGCTGTCCTGTTCC
>CAMENQ010000176.1 GCA_945928585.1 uncultured Roseburia sp.
CATCTTGGCAGAGATAAATTTACAGACGGAGTTCTATTTTGACATTATTTTTCTCAAGAATGGTATAAATATCCTCCGAAACTCCATGGGAACGTATTATTACTGTCCCCTCCTTTATATTTTCAAGCTCCTGCCTGCTGTTAATAACCTGAACTCCCTTTTTTTCCAAATCTTCAACTACCTGTTCGTTGTGTATTATGGGACCATATGTATATATTTTCCCATTTTGCTTTTCCACCTGATCATATACGGTTTTCACAGCTCTTTTTACTCCAAAGCAGAATCCCGCACTTTTTGCCACAACAACTTCCATATATTTCGCCTTTCCTGCAATATGCTTATTTTTTATATCACATCAACTTCCATCTCCGTGTGTTTTTTTGCCTTATGCCGATGTCCGCAAGCGCACATCACCGCAAAGCTCATTATATCTATTCCCTTTAGCGGTTTCTTTTAATTATGTCTGATATAGCTTCAACCACCTGCTCTATGGTCATATTTGACGAATCCACAAGTATGGCATCCTCCGCCTGCTTAAGAGGTGAAATCTCCCTATGCATGTCTCTGTAATCCCTGTCGATAATATCCTTCTCTATAGTATCTATATCACACTCCTGACCTTTTTCCTTAAGCTCCAGATATCTTCTCTCTGCCCTTGTTCTTGCTGCCGCAGTAAGATATATTTTTACAGGTGCATCCTTTAATACGCACGTGCCTATATCCCTGCCATCCATAATGACTTCTTTTTCCTTTGCTATGGCCTGCTGCATTGCCACAAGCTTTTCCCTTACCTCCGGGTATGTGGCTATGGCTGATGTCATATTACCTACTTCTTCTGTTCTTATATAAGCATTAACATTTTCTCCGTTTAATATAACCTGCTGAACACCATCCTCGTATTCAAGTGATATATTTAAACTCTTAATAGTCTCTGCCACCTTTTCATGCTCATCAGCCTTTATACCCTGCCTTATGCATGCTAATGCCATAGCCCTGTACATAGAGCCTGTGTCAACATATATAAGATTCATCTTTTTTGCCACCATTTTTGCTATGGTGCTTTTTCCTGCTCCTGCCGGTCCGTCGATTGCTACATTAAACATTTTATTTTCCTCTTTTCTGATACAATTATTTTTTCACCTTAAGCTTTAACTAATTCATTATACATTTAAGCCTGCCAGCCAGCCTGTAGACCATGCTACCTGCAAATTATAGCCTCCTGTCAGTGCATCCACATCTATTACCTCGCCTGCAAAAAATAACCCTTTTATGTGCTTTGATTCCATTGTTGCAGGATTTATATCCTTAACACAGACACCGCCCTGGGTTATAATTGCTTCATTAAAGCCTCTTGTACCCTTTACGGTAAACGGAAATGATTTTAGCAGTCCTATAAGTCTTTTCCGTTCTTCCTTAGTTACTTCGTTTACCTTTTTATAAGGGTCTATACACGACAGCTTTATTATAACAGGAATCAGACTTTTTGGCAAAAGATTACTCAGGGAATTTCTGAAATCCTTATTTGTAAACTCCTTAAATTCTCTTAAAATCCTCGCATCCAGTGTGTCATAAGACAATGATGGTTTTAAATCTATTGCAATATTTATTTTTTCACTATTTTTGATATTTTTTACAATATAACTGCTTCCGCTTAAAATAACAGGCCCGCTTATTCCAAAATGAGTGAAAAGCATTTCTCCAAAATCACTGTATATTACCTTATTATTTTTTATAAAATCTACCCTGACATTTTTAAGTGATAAGCCCTGCAGTTCCGTAACATAGTCTTCATTTACCTCAAGGGGAACAAGTGCCGGATAAATGTCCGTAACTCTGTGGCCTGTTTTTTCTGCCCACTTATAGCCGTCACCTGTAGAGCCTGTTGACTGCTATGAAAAGCCTCCTGTTGCCACTATGACTCTATGGGCATTTTCTATTGTTCCGTCATATAGCTTTACACCTTTTACCATTTCATTTTCTGTTATGATTTCCTTAACTTCCGTGTTTAAATGAACATCTACACCTTTTCTTTTTAAGGCACCTGTAAGTCCTGCTATAACATCTGATGATTTGTCGGATACAGGAAATACTCTGTTTCCTCTCTCTATTTTAAGAGGAACCTTAAAATCATTTTCAAACATATCCTTTGTTGCATCATTTGTAAGTGTATATAAGGCACTGTACATAAACTTGGGATTTGAAACTATATTTTTAAAAACATCTTCTATATCAGATGCATTTGTTACATTACATCTGCCTTTTCCTGTTATATATATTTTCTTTCCAAGCTTTTCATTTTTTTCATAAAGGCATACCTTACTGCCACCATCTGCAGCAGCAAGTGCTGCCATCATGCCTGCGGCACCTCCGCCTATAACTATTACTTTATTCATCTTCATCCTCTATATTTATTATATTTTCATCATTAACCCTGTTTATTTCATCAGGTTCAAATGTCTGATATTGATTCCAGACACGCTCAAGTGTTTCAAGATTTTCAATAACCTCATCCTGCCTCTTTATACAAAGCGAAACAATAAGGGCATTTATGACGCTTAATGGTGCTACAAGCGAATCAACTATAGATGCCATATCGCTTCTTGCAATGAGATTACATGAGGAATACAGACCTAGAGGTGAGTTTTTACTGTCTGTTATGGCTATAACCTTTGCATTTCTGTCATTTGCAAATTCCATAGCCTTAAGTGTTCTCATGGAATATCTTGGAAAGCTTATACCCACAATACAGTCCTTTTTATTTATTTTAATCATCTGTTCAAACATTTCGCTGAAATTGTTTGTAGAAATAACTGTTATATTATCAAAAATCATATTAAGATAAAAGCCTAAAAAGCCTGCCAAGGCACTACAGCTTCTGACTCCCACCACATATATTCTCCTTGCTTCTGACAGCCAGTCAACTGCAGTCTCAAAGGCTTCCCTGTCTATATTATCAAGGGTAAGCTTTATTTTTTCCGCATCAGCCGTGAGAACCTTTTCCAAAACCTCCTGCCTTGACATATTGCCGGAGGCTACCTCTATTCTCTCAATGGAATTAAGTTTTTCCTGAACAAGATTTTCAAGTTCCTTCTGAAACTCAGGATATCCTTTATATCCCAGCAGTGAAGCAAATCTTACTACAGTTGACTCACTTACTCCTACTGTCTTTCCTATTTTGGCAGCCGTCATAAATACTGCTTTATCATAATTTGCAAGAATATATCCTGCCAGTTTTTTCTGTCCCTTGCTCATTTTAGCAAAATGTTTGTTTATTCTTGATATAAGGTCATCTGATGTTTTCATTTTCACACCTCTTTTTCCCATCACTTTTTCTGTCTGTTGTCTTTTTTCCCATATGTGAGCTTAACCATATTTGCAAATCATATGTCTGTAAGACACTTATAAATTATTTTCATCTGCCCTGAAGCTGCCCATCTATCTGCTCTCTAAGGTCATTAAGATATACCCATCTATCCATCTTATCTGACAGTTTTTGCTCCGTTTCCTGTTTTTCGATTACAAGCTGGTTTAACTTTATAAAATCAGTAGCATATTTTTCCATTTCTTTATCAAGGCTTTTAATATGCTCCTCAAGTGCAGCTATGTCATCATCTATTGTTTCAAATTCCTTCTGCTCCTTATATGTCATTTTCAGCTTTTTAGGAATATTCTGCTCATTTTTCCAGTTATCCTTAGTGGTTTTGTTTTGTGTTTTTTCTTTATCTGTGCCTGCATAGCCATTACTCTGTGAAGCTGCTGTCAGTTCTCCGTCCTCTCTCATTATATCACTGAAAAGAGTATCTGCGTCATACAGTATTTTTTCTTGTATAATTCCATTTTCACCAAATACAAAAAGTCTGTCAACTGCTTTGTCTATAAAATATCTGTCATGTGATACTGTAATGACTATGCCGTCAAACCCTTCCAGATAATCCTCAAGTATAGACATAGTCTGTATATCAAGGTCATTTGTAGGCTCATCAAGTATAAGGACGTTTGGTGCTTCCATAAGTATTCTTAAAAGGTAGAGTCTTCTTTTTTCTCCACCGGACATTTTTCCTATTACACCATATTGAAGCTCAGGCGTAAATAAAAACCTTTCAAGCATTACTGATGCTGATACAGGGCCTTCCGATGTCTGTATATATTCCGCACCTTCCCTTATATAATCTATGGCTCTTAAGTTTTCGTCCATATATTCATTTTCCTGGGAAAAATATCCAATCTTAATTGTCTCTCCTTTTTCTACATATCCACTGTCTGGCTCTGTAAGACCTGCAATAATTTTTATCAGTGTTGTTTTTCCACAGCCGTTTCTTCCTATAAAACCAATGGTTTCTCCCTTTAAAAATATATGGGTAAAATCATTTATAAGTGTTTTACCGCCATATGATTTACAAATATTGTTAAGCTCTATTGTCTTTTTTCCCATGCGTGATGCCATAGATGACATTTCCACATTTGCATCTTCCTTAATAAGCTTTATGCTTTTCATATTTTCATAACGCTCTATTCTTGCCTTCTGCTTTGTGCTTCTTGCCCTTGCACCACGCCTTATCCATTCCAGTTCATTTCTAAGTATGTTAAGTCTTTTTTTCTGACTTGACATTGCCATTTCTTCACGCTCTGCCTTAAGCTTTAGGTAGCCCTCATAATTTTCATCATAAGAATAAAGTCTGCCTTTGTCTATTTCAACTATTCTGTTGACTACCCTGTCAAGAAAATATCTGTCATGGGTAACCATAACTACGGCTCCCTTGTATTTTTTTAAGAAGCTTTCAAGGAATGCTGCCATTTCACTGTCTATGTGATTTGTAGGCTCATCAAGAACAAGTATGTCGCTTTTAGCAATCAGTGATTTTGCAAGTGCCACTCTCTTTTTCTGGCCTCCTGAAAGAATTTCCGCCGGTACACTGTAATCATTAAAGCCAAGTTTGTTAAGTATCCGCTTTGCTTCGCCCTCAAGTGTATCATCACCGTCCACCACGTAATCCAGTATGGATGAATCTGCATTAAATTCCGGATTTTGTGAAAGATACGTTATGTGTACCTTATTTCCTTTTATGACTGTTCCTGTATCCGGCTCTTCCAGTCCTGATATAATCTTTAAAAGTGTACTTTTTCCTGTTCCGTTTATTCCTATTATTCCTATCTTTTCACCCTCATTTACGGAAAAATCCACCTCATCAAAGACTTTTCTTTCCATATATACTTTTGACATTTTGTTTATTGTAAGTAAATTCATTGGTTTTTCTCCTAAACTGTTTCCAAGCTTAAACATTCCCTGTAAGTATAACAAAAAAAATTTTGCTTATCAATACATTGCCTTTTTCTTTTATTTATATTATTTCTTTGTCCATAAAAAGAATAAAATACTACAAT
>CAMENQ010000177.1 GCA_945928585.1 uncultured Roseburia sp.
TAAGGATGGAAGCGAATTTTTAAAGGTTTCTGACGAAGAATTGTCAGCACAGCTTCTTAACTTTATATTGTCAGATAAGGACAATGTTGTTATGAATGGAAAAATAGCAGAAATAGTAAGACAGCTTCCAATGAGAATGACAAAAAATAAGTTTTATGAGCTTTTGGCAGAAGGCATAAAGGTATATAAGGGAAGTGAAATTTCAAGCGTTGAGGATTTTCTTTATATGCTAAAAACAACTGCCATGATAGAAGTTTCGCCATATACAGAGCTTTTATCTGAGGATGTAAGGCTTATTTATGATGAATTTATTAAAACCTCATTTGACAGTATTACAAAAGAAAAATATGATGACTTAAAATCAAAGTCTGATTTTGTTATATCGTATCTTATGAATTCAATAAATATGTATATGACAATGGGAGAACTGATAAATGACGTATATGTTATTCTTCTTTCAAAACCATATATTTTAAACGGTTCAGAGGATGAGGAGATATGTAAGGCAATATTAAAAAATGTAAGTAATATGTTTGATGAAAGCATATCAGATGAGGAATATGACAGAGTGGCAGAGAAATTTACAGACCTTGAGGGAAAACAGGAGTCACTTCATATGAAATTTTCTTCGTACGAGTACGTTACGGAGCATGCAAATAAAGAGTATGGTGATGTGATAAACGGACTTATGCTTGAAAGAGAATATAACTCATTAGAGCATATTGCATCATTGGAGTCAGGGAGCATATTCGTTGAATTTAACGAAAAAAATACTGAGCCTGCAGATGAGTCATATATAATAAAGGCGACAGAAACTTTTATCGGACAGCTTAAGGGATTTTTCGGAAGCCATGAAAAAATTATAAACAGAGCTGTTATGGCTCATGTTTTATCAGGACTTCCTGTATTTTTCAATAATGTAGATGAAATACAGAGCTATATAAAAACTGCACTTGGTCAGTGCAGTGATACAGCAGAAAAAGCAGCGGTCATAGAAATAATGGAACAGCTGCAGGAGGAAATGTAAAAAAAGAAAGGTATAAACATATATGAAGTGGTGTAAAAATATGTATGTGACAGATTCTGTTGCAGACAAAAAAAGAAAAATACTTCATAAACTGAAGCTGTCAAAGCTTCAGTTTAATGTTTATGCCATAGTACTTCCTCTTTGTCCGGATGGTATAATGGAAATATATCCGTCTTATATATTCAGACAAAAAATATATAAAAAACAGCCAATTTACATTATAGGGCTTGCAGCTGACATAGAAGAAGCATACGAACTGGCAGGAAGGATAGCTTTGGACTGCTACAATAAAAATGGTGATTTTAATATAAAGAAATATATACATGAAAGGCAGGGTGACCTTTCATGATGGTATTGAAAGTAATATTATCAGTGCTTTTGTTTATACTTAAGGTTATAGGCATTATTCTTCTTGCACTGTTAGGACTTCTGATTCTTATACTTTTAACGGTTCTTTTTGTTCCGGTAAGATATAAGGCAGAGGGCAATATAAGCATAGGGGAAAATAATGCAGGAGAGATTAAAGCAGGCTTTAGCTGGCTGTTTCACATAATATCCATAAAAGTGTGGGTAAAGGAAAACAAACTGCAATATTACGGAAAACTTTTCGGAATAAAAATGATTGACAGTAATAATCCACGGCCGAAAAGAGAAAAGAAGAAAAAAAGAACCGGAAAAAAAGATACTGATAATGCAGAAAATTCAGAAAAAACAGAAAATACAGAAGGCACTGACAGTGGTACTGAACAGGTTAAAGGCGTACCGGAAACTGAAAATAAAGAGGAGACAACTTCTATAGAAGGAAAAGAAAAGCCAGAAAAAAATAATCAGAATGATATTCTGACTGAGAAATCTTCAGATACATCTGATGAAAATGAGGTTCTTTCAGATACAACTGATGAAAATGAGAACCCAAAAATACAAAGAATAAAGTTAAAATTCACAAAAATATGTGATAATATAAAGAATATGGATGGCACAAGACAGTCGTATGTTGATTTTCTTACTGCAGAGGAATCAAGAACTGCCATCAGTCAATTAAAAATGCTGATAGTAAAAATACTAAAGCATATAATGCCGGTAAGGCTGAAAGCTGATGTACGCTATGGTTTTACGGATCCGGCTGTTACAGGTCAGGTGTTTGGAGTTTTATGCATAATTTTAAACCGCTATGGCGAAAAGATAATTATTAATCCGCAGTTTACGGATGTAGAAAAGACCTTTGTGTGCGGTAAATTCAAATGCAGAGGCAGAATAAGAGCAGCAGTATTGCTGGTTAATGCAATTAAAATATATAAAATAAAAAGATTAAAAGAATTTATAGCCTTCGCAAAGGGGAAAGGAAAGAAAAATGGCAGAGAACAATAAGAATTTTGATGGAACAGTACAGTCTTTATTTACAGGTATGACAAACTTTATGACTACAAAAACAGTAGTAGGTGAAGCTATTCATATTGATGATACTATTATATTGCCTCTTGTTGATGTATCCTTTGGTATGGGTGCAGGAGCAAAAACAGGCTCAGGCAAGGACAGCAGTTCAGGCGGTATGGGAGGAAAAATATCTCCAAGTGCAGTACTTGTTATAAAGAACGGACAGAGTAAGCTTGTAAATATTAAAAATCAGGATATGGTTACAAAGATACTTGATATGGTTCCGGACCTTGTAGCTAAGTTTACAGATAAGAAAAATGAAGGAGATAATGAACTTTCAGACGAGGATATAATAGATGCGGCAAAAGCATCGGTTGAGGAAGAATAGAACTGCAAATCAGTCTACTTTACGGAATTTTTCCATATAATAATATAAAATCATAAAATAGGGGAATGTATATGCGAAAGCTTTGTGGTTTTGTATTGTTTTGGATGGGAGTAGGAATGTTTGTAGGCCTGCATCTTGAATCGGGCTTTTGGATTATATGTCTAATTATAATTATGATGATAATAGGCTTTAATTTATTTTGTGATTGAAAGAATATATAAATATGTTTGATGATATAACCCTTACAGAATTAAATAAGCAGGAAGGTGCCAGATATCTGGGGTATGGCAGCGAAAAACCCGATGATAGAATTATGAAGCTGATTGACGAGTGTGAATCAGAAATAATAGCTGCTGCCAAACCAAGATATATATATAAGCTTTTTGATATAGAAACAACTGATGAAGGTGTGGTATTTTACGGAACAAACTTAATCCTTAAAGGCAGTTCCATTAAAGCGCATCTGACAGGCTGTAACAGGGCGGCTTGTATATGTGCCACCTTATCATCGGATATGGACAAGCTTATTAGGGTAACGCAGGTAAAGGATATGGCAAAGGCTGTCATAATGGACGCTTTTGCAGGTGTGGCTGTTGAACAGGTGTGTGATAAGATAGAGGAGCAGATAAAAGATATGCTTCCGGACAAATACTTAACCTACAGGTTTGGCATTGGCTACGGAGATTTGCCCCTGGAACAGATGGGAGAGTTTTTAGCCGTACTGGGTACATCAAAAACTATCGGTGTAACTGTTACGGGAGGTACTATGATGTCACCAACCAAATCAGTAGCATGTATAGTCGGAATAAGTGATAATCAGATTAAATCAAAAAAGAAGGGCTGCATAACCTGCAATATGCGGGAAAAATGTCAGTTCAGAGTGAAAGGTGAGCGCTGTGGATTTTAGGGAAATGTTAAAGAATAAAGAATATATAGTACTTGACGGAGCCATGGGGACAATGCTTCAGGCAAGAGGTTTAAAACTTGGAGGCATACCGGAGGAGCTTAACATAACAAATCCGGAAATGATAAAGGAAATACACAGACTTTATATAGAAGCAGGCTCACACATAATATATACAAATACCTTTGGAGGTAACGGATATAAGCTTTCTCATTCTGAATACAGTGTTGAGGAATTAGTTAAAACAGGTGTCAGACTTGCAAAGGAGGTTTGTCTCTCATATGAAAAGGATGGGCAAAGACCATTGACAGCACTTGACATAGGGCCTATAGGCCAGCTTTTAGAGCCGACAGGCAGCCTTTCATTTGAGCAGGCTTATGACTATTATAAAGAAATGATAATAGCAGGCAGCGATGCTGATGTAGTAGTGTTAGAGACAATGACGGATCTTCTTGAGCTTAAGGCGGCAGTACTTGCAGTAAGGGAAAACAGTCACCTTCCATTAATGTGTACAATGACCTTTGAGCAGAATCTCCGTACATTCACAGGAACAAGCGTAGAAAGTATGGCCGTAACACTTGAAAGCCTTGGTGTGGAGGCAATAGGCGTAAACTGCTCACTTGGGCCAAAAGAGCTTTATCCTGTAGTGGAAAAAATGAGCAGATACACAACACTTCCTCTTATTGTAAAGGCTAATGCAGGTCTTCCGGATCCTGTTACGAACACTTACAGCATAACACCGGAGAAATTTACGGAGTATATGCTTGATATGGCAAAATTTGGAGTCAGGATTTTCGGCGGCTGCTGCGGAACTGATGAAAAATTCATAGAAAAGCTTTCAGAAGGACTTAAAGGCTATAATTTTAAAGAAATTAAAAAAGAAAAAATTGAGCCTGCAGTATGCTCACAGCTAAAGACAGTTTCCCTTACAGAGCCAAGGATAATTGGAGAAAGAATAAATCCTACAGGAAAGAAAAAATTTAAGGAAGCATTGTTAAACAATGATATAGACTATATATTAAATCAGGCTATAGAACAGGTGGATGCAGGAGCAGAAATACTTGATGTCAATGTAGGACTGCCGGGTATAGATGAAAAGGCTATGATGGTAAGAGTTATAAAAGAGCTGCAGTCTGTTGTAGACGTGCCTCTCCAGATAGATTCTACCATTCCTGAGGTTCTGGAAGCAGCACTCAGGGTTTATAACGGAAAGCCTATAGTTAATTCCGTAAACGGTGAAGAAAAATCAATGAATACCATACTGCCTCTCATAAAGAAATATGGAGCATATGTAGTATGCCTTACACTTGATGAGAATGGTATACCAAAAAAGGCAGAGGACAGGGTAGCAATAGCAGAAAAAATAATGGAAAGAGCATTATCATTAGGCATTCCTAAAGAAAATCTCATTATAGACTGTCTTACCCTTACAGCATCAGCAGAGCAGGATGGCGTTGTAGAAACATTGAAGGCAGTTGAAACAGTAACAAAAGAGCTTGGACTTAAAACAGTTCTTGGGGTTTCAAACATATCCTTCGGACTTCCAAACAGAGAGCTTATTTAAAGAGTCTTGCGATGACAATGGATCCGATCCTTCAGATCGGTAAATCCAGCGTAACACCGGAACTTACCGCAGCTGTTGCAGAAGCGCTTGAAGCAAGAGAACTGATCAAGCTTCACGTTCTTC
>CAMENQ010000178.1 GCA_945928585.1 uncultured Roseburia sp.
TGCTGTTTGTTCTGAACCATCAATAATAAAAAACTGGGGGATGTAAATAAATCCGCATAACACCATTAATACAGCTGCTGCGATAAAACTGTTTTTAATCAGTCTCATCCTTGCCTGCTTCTGCTTTACAGCTTTGTAGGACGAAAATCTGTCGGCATGTGTTATTGTTGCATTTTTTTCCTGTAAAGCCTTTTCCAATCTGTTTCTTGCCATAATCAGACTCCTTTACTTCTAATTAAAATTTTCTACACTAGTATGTAAGAATATCTGATAAAAGTTTTTTGGGACAAACGCATTTAAAAAAGAAGTAGCCCCAGCATACACTGAAACTACTTCTTAATTTTTCTATAAGTTATGCTACTTTATTATTAGCCATTCAGATACTTCTTAATTTGACATATCCTCATTATCTATCTGCAATCTTATTACCTTGCCGGTAGATTCAGAAGCCGCCTTAATCAAATCCTCATGCTCAACAAAACCACATATAATAGTATTATACTCACCTGATATATCACCAATCATACGTGAAAGTTTACGGAATGCATCCGCATCCAGTCTGTCCAAATCATCAAGAATAAGGATTTTTCCATCCGTTAACTGACGCAGCATATTAAATATAACAACTGAAAAGCATATTTTCTCGCCTCCGGACAATGCCTGAAATGGCCTGAACTGTTCTGACTCTTCGGTTTTACACATAAAGCTTATAACCTCATCCATTTCAATGCGAATATCATACTCCGGGTTAAGAAGATTCAGACGCTTTTTTGCGAAGTCCTGAAGCTTGTCTACCACCTGCTTAATTATAGCGCAGCGGACAATGCCCTTTGGTTTCAGAGCTTCTACAATATTGTTTTTAATAGTAAGAAACATTTCTTTTTCTTTCAGTATACGCCTGTTATTTTCCTGTTCTTCATACAGGATAACAAGGCGGCGCTGCCTGTTGATGCTTTCTATCTTAAGAGCAAAATCAACCTTTTCTACAGTTTTTGGCTTGTCTGGAAGTTCCGGCATGTTATCCTGTAAAAATTTAATTTCTTTTAAAATTGAAAGCTTCTTTTCCCACTGTTTCTGATTATATTCAAGGGATTTCAGCCGTTCTGCCGCATCCTTTTTTTCGCTTTCGGCATTTTCAATATCAATTTCTCCTTTTGAAATATTGGATTTAGCCGCATTGATGATTACACTAATATCATCAATCATAGAAGTCTTATCAGTCTGGCATGTGATTTTATCACTGAGCGGACACTTATTTGCGAGCAATTTTTCTTTCAGAGATTCATTGATTGATACTTCTCGTTTAAGCATCTGAACATTATCACGACAAGCCCGGATGCGTTCGTCAATTGAAGCAACAAGTTTTCTGACTGCATCCATTTCACTTTCAGAAACTTCAGTTACAGATTCAAGGTCACTTAACAGATTCTTATTTTCATCAATCTGTTTTTTTATTGTTTCAATACGGCTGACGGCAGCCTCATAATTTCTGATTGCTTTAAGGTGATTTTCGTATTCCACTTCCTCTGATGTTATTGTTTTAAGCTGTGTATCCAATTCTTCAATACTTTTAAGAGGCCGTGGCACAGAATCATTAAGTTTTTCCTTTAAAATCTGACACTCCGCTTTAAGCACCTTACGTTCATCGTAAAATTCATTATAAAGCTGGTTAATCATATCAAGTGATATATTCTCCAAATCACCTATTTTTTGGGTCAGCATAATTTCTTCTTCAATATCGAATTTGGCGATTTTTATAAGAGATTTCAATGACATTGTAAAAGACAGTTGCCCAAGTATAAACTGTGTCTGCTCTACCGGTGTCAGTTCCGAAAATGCTCTAGGGTTTAAAAGAACTCTGTAATCAGATTCATGAATGCCATGTTCATAAAGCCATTTAGTACATGATTCCAACGAACTTGCAACACCATTAATTTTACATTCCCGGTTAAATCCCCTTTTTCCTGTACAGATTGAGCGTTCAAGAATGTTACCGTCATCGAAAAATCCTCTTAATGTCGCACGCGGCCCATTTTTTCCTATTGCATCATTACAAAACTTACCAGACAGAAGCGTCGAAACAGCTTCTAAGACAGCAGTCTTGCCTGAACCTATAGGCGCTGTAATATACATAATATCATTCTTATCTGGGATGTCCAGTGTGAAATTATTAATATTACGGTAGTTAATAATCTGAATTTTTTTAAGTAACATAATTATTACCTCCTTCAAACATAAATATTTTTACATGTTGTAGTATGGAAGATTTTATAATTGCGTTTGTTGTGTGTATAGACTCAGATAACATCTGAAAAACATTTCATTCATAAAAAAATACCAGTTAATCCCACTAGTCTAAACTGGGAGAATAGCTGGTATTTTTATGCTAGTCATTCATTTCGTCTTTTATCTGAGAGCGTTCATTTATTCTTTTTGCTACTGTTTCAACCCTTAAAGGTGAAAGAAATATAAATTTCTCCTGAGTAATAATAACTGAGTTTATTGCTTTTCCATGTGTCATATTAAACAGCCGGTCATTTTGTTTAGCATCCAGAACCATATGCTTAATTGGTGCCGTCTTATATTCTGCCACAAGCATTATACGTGATTCGTCTATGAAATCCTTAAACGATATCTTTATCATTACTAAAGTCCTCCCGTTCCCGTCATTTTCAGTTCTTCATTCTCTGCCATTTTAGCAGAAAGCATCCTGCTTAACACATCATATCTGAACTTGACTTCCTTTGTATATCGTTCATACAAATCTCTTTTTGTAATCAGTTCTTTTTTCTTTTTAACATCATTTTCATTTTTCACAATAATACATAAACCTGTAAACATAGCATTTAAATACGCATATTCATTTTTGGTTCTTCCCATCATTTCCTGTACTTTCTTAATGTCATCCGGTGTCACTAACTGAACAGGTACTTCAACATTATATGTCTGATAAAGTTCTTCAAACAAAATTATTGCATCTGTTTCAATTATGTGTTTTAACTCTGGTATCATAGCAGCTTATTCACCTTTCTTATTATTCAGTAGTTTCATTATTTGATTCTTCGTCAGCAGGCGGAATCATATCAAAATCTCCTGAATCCAATAAAGAATTGTAATCATCATCCGCTATATTGCCATAATATTCATCCGGCAAATCCTGCTCGTCTTTTAACTGCGGCAGGCCTGTCCCAACCATACAGTTTAAAGAATCCATAACCGACTTCACTGAATCTGCAGATAAGTCCTGCATGCTTTTTAAAATTTTATTTACCACCATATTAATTTTTAAAGCGTCTGCAATATTTCTCATTATATTGTATACCTCCATAGTTAAGGATTAAAAAGTTACGTATATAGTATGATAGTTTTTAATTAATAAAACTTTTAGGACAAACGTATTTATAATGGAGTTTCTTAATATGTTCTCCATATAATAAAAAATACGTTTATCCCAGATTTAAATGGAACAAACGTATTTTAAAATTCTGAATATTATTATCACACCGTAATGAATCTGACACCTGAGTCTTTTAATACCTGCAAAATACTATTCTGTACAGCTTTTACTGTAGCCAAATCAGGAGTATCATCATATGTTCTGATACCAAACATTGCCAGATATTCTTCAATTGTATCCCATAAACTGTACTCCAGTTCGTCAAAAGAATCGATAGCTGAAATATCAATCACTTCCGGAGCTTCGATTTTCTTTCCATCGGGTAGAATAAGTTCAACAGTTGGTATTTCCTCACCAAACTCTCCTCCGTTGTTGTAGTGGTCTGCTATTTCCTGCAGCGTTATACCATCTATCTGCGCCTCTGTTCCGTCCGGGAATAATTTATAGCATCCGACCAACTTTCCCTGCTGGTACAGGATGTCAACCTCTTCTGAGTCAAGCACTCTCATTCCTAACCACTTGTATGCCATATTATTTACCTCCGTTATAATCCGAGCCACAGTGCGGACATTTCGTTTTACCATAACAGTCAAACAGTTTACCACACTTATCACAATAATCCCATTCACCAGTTACTAACCAGTCTTCTTTAAGGCTTTCTGGATGCTGCCAGTCAAGCTGTTCAAACAATTCTTCGGCCATATCTTCCTGATTATTGCACATACCACGGATATTATTGCCTGTATATGTAGTGTCTGACAATTCAGGAATGTAACATACTTCTTCAGGGTTATTATAGAAAGCTCCATAATCCTTAAAAATTTTTCCCTGTCTGAAAAAAACACGTTTGATTATCTCTCCGTTACCATTTTCATCAGGAGGTGTATAGCTTCCTATTATTACATTACTTCTTTCTGAGTTTTGATTATCCATACTCAACTTTCCTCCTGCCATCAGGCCGATTTAGTCCTGCCTGTCAAAATTTTTAAAATACGTACAAACAGATTAATAATATCCATGTACAATTTTGATGCACTTAATATTGCATTTGCTACATTATAATAGTTATCCTGAGCTTTAACCCAATCATAACCTATGTAAGCACAAAATAAAGTTGCCGTAATCCAATTCCACCATGCCGGTAATTCAAACTCCAAAAGCTTTATTATCATTCCTGCTCCAATAATTCCCGCAAGAGTAACAGCTAATGTTTTACCTAATGATTTAAATACATCCGGAATAATACTGGCAATAATAATTAACATAAGAGTAACACCTGAAACAATAATAAGCGTATAGGCTACAAAAGATATGTGCTCATCAGCCAGAGTTATGCTTAATACCATACTTATTGGCAGCACTATCATGTTATATCCTGCAAATCGCATGAATGTACTCCCTGCCCGGTGGTTAATCATAATACCTATTGTACAGCTCAGAAGATATCCAGCAATTACATATGTCGGGTTTAATTCAATAAATACCGACTTAAGAAAAATGCATGCAATTGCATTGACTGCAAATCCATAAAGCAGGATTAGTCCGATGAGAACATTGTACTGTTTTTGAGATAATTTCTTCTTTTTCATAAATTTTCTCCTTTACATATTACGTTTTCTTCTATTCCAATGAGTAATTGCTTCTTCATCAGAAAAGAAACCTTTGCCCATAGTTATGTCACATTTTTCATTTGTGCATCCAATGGTTACTGTACCATATTCACTATTAAAACATATAATTTCTGCATTGCTTCCGCAAAACGGACAAGGTTTAATTTTTTTCTTCATAGTTTGTCACCTCTCATTTTAATTTATATCAGTATCTTCATAAAATATTCAGTTATAAACCCTCCTTTCTTACATAAAATAAACAACTCATATCTAGTATGCTGTTTTGACTTTTATGATTTATAACATATACTGCACTGATATCAGGATAGTACTGTTTTAAAAAAAATAGACCCGGCATA
>CAMENQ010000179.1 GCA_945928585.1 uncultured Roseburia sp.
ATTTTCGCCAGTTCATATGATATAACAGGTGAATTGTCACCTCCATAATGTTTTTCAAAAACAGCTATATCCCTGTTGGTGTGAAGCCCATGTGGCTTGTGAAAAATCCGTATGTCACTGTCATATACCGCCGGTTCAGTTTTTAGCACTTCATGTATGGGATTTTTAAATTCAAATGTCCTGACACGTTTAAACAACTTCGCTCTATATTCCTCATTAAAATTATATACTGTATTTTCATCATATTGACCGCTGTACAGCATCTGCACTATATCTATCTCAGGAAGAAGCACCTGTTTCATCTGCATAAAAGCCTTCCTATTTTCTTCGTCAAGCACCTCGTCTGCGTCTGCTATATATATGTAGTCACAGGTGGCAAATGATATGGAATAGTTTCTGGCTGCCGAAAAATCGTCGCCCCACTTAAAATCATATATTTTATCTGTGTATCTTCTTGCTATTTCCTTTGTTTTATCCGTAGAGCCTGTGTCCACAATGATAATTTCATCCATAAGACCTGTCAGACTGTCCAGACATCTTGATAATACTTTTTCTTCATTTTTAACTATCATACAAAGACTTATGGTTATCATTTGCAGTGCCTCCTTGAATTTTTCTTCATCATTACTGTTTCTCCTCTACAAAATTATAGTTTTTACGTCCCTTTTTTTTCATTATATCATTGTTTTTTTATTGTAACAACTAAAATGTCTGCCAAATGCTGTTCTTGCAATTCAAACCCAAAACCACAAAGTAAAAGGATGCCAACTGGCTGTTGGCATCCTTTTCTTTTACAAATAAAAATTTTAGTGTTTCGTATCCAAAAACTGTGAATCCACTACATTCAGTTTATTCATGCTCTGATAATAGCTTGCCGCAACTTTGTTTGCGTTCTTTACTGAACGGATATTTTTGCGGGATTCTACCATTTTTTTTTGGAATACCTCTTTATTTCTTGCCTCTCCTGACTGTATATCCATAGATTTCTCTGTAATTTCTTTTATCTTCTCCTGTAGTTTTACTATATCCTGCTTGTAAATATCTTTATGATTATTCAGTTCTTCCTTTACTCTGTCATATACAGACTGGAAGCCCTTATCCAGAACTTCCAGCTCGTTTATGTATTTTTCCTTGACTTCCACAGTCTCATTAAAGCTGTCGAAGTCAATTTCATCTTTATGAAGTATTTGTTCCTGAATCCTGTTTTGTTCAAGTATTCCATCCAGAACCTTTAATTTCTTATCAAGGCTTTCCTTTAATATACCTATGTAGTTATGCTCGTTGTTTTGCATTTTTCATTACCTCTTCCCATGTGTTTCGCATGGTTCTCAGATGTTGAAGTACTTCCTCCAATATCTCTTTGTTTTTTGTAACATTTGCCTCTACCAGTCTGTCATATAGGTACTTATATACATTTTCAAAATCCTGAGCTACAGGGTACTTGAAATTAAGGCTTGAACGAAATTCCTCAATTATATTTTCTACTTTTCTTATGTTTGTGTGCGCTTTGTTTATATCTTTCTGCTCTATGCCCACTATGGCAAGATTACAGAATTTGATTGCTCCATCATACAGCATAAGTGTAAGCTGTGCAGGCGAAGCTGTCATTATTTTATTATTTGCATATTGGCTGTAGCCGTTAGGTAATGCCATTTTTTATGCCCCTTTCAGTTTATGATTTTTATTGTGTGCCCATAAGTGCTGATAATGATGAAGTACTTGACTGCAACTGTGCAAGTGCTTTTTCCATAGCTGCGAACTGGTCGTAGTACTTATCTTCCATATTTTGAACTTTCTCCTCCCATTTTTCAATGGTATCATCATAGGCTTCATAATTTTTCTTCATCTGCTTATCATTATACAAGGTGTATGCACTGCTGACAGAAGATGAAGCCATCTTCTTTGTAAGATTATCATATAAGCCCTTTGTAAGCTGAGTGAAAAAGCTTACTACTGTGTCAGGATCACTTGCTATAGCTGCGCGAAGCTTATCTGTATTTCCTGATGTAGAGCCATCCTCACTGTCTCCGTCTATATGGTAAACACCCTTTTCATTTTCTCCCGATGAAAAATATCCAAGTGTAGCTATACCAAAGCTTGAAAGAGAATATGTCTCTTCTCCTATTTTATATGATGTAGTCATAGACATCTTCATAGTAGAAATAACGCCGCCAAGTGTAGTATCTCTTCTAAGAAGCGAATCCTTTATTTTCTTTTCCCACTTTTCTACCTCTGTATCAGACATAGCATCTTTCTCATCATCAGTCAGTGGCTCGTATCCCTTTGCAGAAGCTGCATTGTACAATGTATCCATTTCTTTGATAAGAGCATTATATTCCTTAATAGTATCCTTTATCATGTTGTATATGCCATCTACGTCTGTAGCTGTAGTAATGCTTATTTCCTCACCCGGAGCTGTCACTGCATTAGCTGTTATGGTAAGTCCGTTAATGGAATAATTATTGCTGTTTGATGTAAATGTAGCTCCATTTAATACAATTTCCGAATCCACACCATCTATACGGACGCCGGCACTTGTACCTAATGCTTCTGCCAGCTTTTGTGCATCAACTATATTGCCATTTGAATCAACTGCTCCTGCAGTCTGTGCTTTACTGACAATGTCCTTTGCTGTATTTCTTACATCCTCGTACTTTGCCCGATAGGACTTATATGTATCATCAGCAGCATAATCTGCTCTGATTGTTCCTGTTACGGTCTGACTATTGTCTGCATCATACTTTTTAAATGTTGCTGCTTTTATTTCATCTGTAGATAAATTCTTTTCAGCAATCTTGTTGTTTTCTTCTATTGTCTTTTCATTTTCCTTTATTTCTTCCGTGTTTGCTTCTATTTGAGCCGAAAGCCCGTCAGCATATTCCTTCTGCTTATCTTCGGTAAGTGTATTTAATGTTATATTTTCCTCAAAGCCAGCATTATCAACTGAATCACCTGTTATTTTTATGCCGTATTTTTCGTTAATGTCATCATATACACTTAACGTAGCCTTATTTTCACTTATCTGCTTCTGCTTTTCTGCTATGGCTTCAATATTCTTATTATCAGTGTTTTCATCCACAAGTTTCTGAAGTTCCTCTTCTAACTTAGATATACTTTCCTTTACACCTGCATATGTTTTCGCCTTATCGTCAGATGACATATTAGCATATGTCAGTTTTTGATTTAACTTAGTATTTTCTTCAGTCAGAGCGGTGTTTCTGTCGGTAAGTGTTTTATTTGCCTCTGATATCTGGTCCTTAAGATAGTCATTCAAAGCCATATTTTCAAGGTCGCTGTCTGTGTATGCTGCTGCTGATATATAGCTGCCCATATCTGCCTGAGATACGGAAAAAATACCCAGACTCTTCATCATATTCATTCCAGCGGAATTTCCTGTAATAGAAAAATCATGATCCTTGCCGCTTGTCTTTGAACTGATGAAAAATCTCTGATTTGTTTCATCAAAGCTTGCGTTAAGTCCTGCTTCCTTAAGTTTAGATACAAGCTGTCCTACATTCATATCCTCTGTAAGTTCTATGTCTGTATCTTTTCCGTCAACACTTACACTAAGAACACCTGATGAACTTCCCCCGTTTAGTTCTGAAAGCTTTGTACTTGCAGTGACCTTTTCACTTTTGTTAAGCTTCGCTCCTGTAAGATAGCCTGTTGTTGCAAGCTTATTTATCTGCAAAGACTGAGTTCCGTTTACCGCACTGTTTTCTGCTTTTACGGTAGCCTTTGTGCTGTCTGAGACAGATGCAGTTTTTTTGCTGTAAGCCGTAGAAAATCTCATAGGACTAAGCTTGTTTGTATAAAAACTGTATACCTTTGTATTAAGTGATTTCCATGCTTCCATCTGCCACTCAAGCTTTGTCTGTGCTTTTACATATTTGTCTTTTTTTATACTATATGCCGATACAAGCTCCTGTACAAGAGCATCTGTATCCATACCTGATATCATACCTGATAATCTGATTGCCATAATTATTCCTCCATTCACTCCAAATTATAATGGCTTTTATAATTTTCTGTCTACCATAATTCCTGCAAGTTCCCAGACTTTCTCTATAAGGTCAAGTGTTTCCTCTGCAGGATATTCCTTAATCACGTCTTTTGTATCCTTGTCAAGTATTTTTATGGTCACTCTGCCCGTACCCTCATGTATACCGTACTGGCAATATGTGTTATTCATTTTTTTGTTAAGGTCTGCCACAGCTTTCTGGATTTTTTTATTGTCCTTTTCAACGTTCTGTTCCTTTGTCATCTCATCGTTAAGATTAGTACCATTATCCGAACTCTTAGATTGTACCTGCTGTGTATGTGATATAGGCTGTGCCTCCACTACCGGTGCCTGCTGTACTGACTCTACATGTTTTGGCTGTGCTGCCGATGTACTGCCCTGACTCTGATAAGCTGCGCCGGCTGCTCTTGATACTGATTCTAATGCCATAATTTCCTCCATTCTGCCACATCCATGCGGCCCAAATACGAAGTAGTTTATATCAGCTGCCATATACTTATGGCATGATATATATTTTTTACCTCCGTGTAAATATGTTTTCTGCCATTTATGGATAGCAAAAAACTGCCTTCTATAGTTTTCTAATCTATATTTCGGCAGTTTTTTAATTTTCTTTATATTTTTAAATAAATTTGTTTCACTTTACAGCCCCTTCAACGCCTCAAAGCCTGCTGAATTTGCTGCCTCCTTATTTGACTCCTGTATCTGTTCATATACCTCTTTTCGGTAAACCGGCACAGACTTAGGTGCTGAAATTCCTATTTTTACCTGATCACCTTTTACCTCAATAACGGTGATTTCTATGTTATTGTCTATTATTATGGATTCATCTTTTTTTCTCGATAATGCAAGCATATTTTACCCTCCTTTTACTCTTTGTCAGCCTTCTTACTTTTTAGTATATCATAAATCGGGTATTTTACTTTATATTCCGGTTCGTCAATGATAATTTGCACCGCCTTTTTATTCTTTGCATTGACAACTATTGGTGCAGCAAGATTAACCGTCATTTTTGTTATATCCTGTGGCACAGTTATTGTAACAACTACAAGCATTTCATTTTCATCCAGTTCTCCAAGGTTTGAAAGAAGTTCATCCTCCACCATTGGATTATAATTGCCCAGTATGTGGAGTGGGTCTACTACAGGCATGGCAAAAGCCGGTTCTTCTATAGACTGAAGCCATGATATGGTATTATCCTTTTTTTCCTCATCATGTATAAGTAAAAACTGTTTTAAATCAGGAAATCCTATTATTCCCGATGGAAATGTTATGATTTTACTTTCATCA
>CAMENQ010000180.1 GCA_945928585.1 uncultured Roseburia sp.
CTTCTATAGTGGGCTTATAGCCTATATTTGTTACTCCCCGATAGTATTTCCCATCTATGTTGCAAAGACTCATATATACTCCATGGGGCGGAATTATCTTTTCTTTTTCAGGAATAATATTTGCAGTAGGTGTGTCAAGCGTTCTGCCTATCTGATTTCCGTATACCACACGTCCTGCTATGGTAAACCGGTGTCCAAGCAGTTTTTCTGCTTCTTCCATATTTCCCTTTTTTATAAGTTCTCTTATACGGGTGCTGCTTATAATCTGTCCGTTTTCAGACATCATCTTTACAACTTCTGTCTCAAAACCATATTTTTCTCCGTTTTTCTTTAGAGTGTCCGTATCTCCCAGTCTGTCTTTTCCAAACCGGAAGTTTTCACCGCATATGATTTTTTTTACGCCAAGCTTATCTATAAGAATATTTTTAATAAAGGTTTCTGCCGTCATATTTAATATGCCTGCATTTAAAGGATACACTATTATTATGTCTATTCCCAGTTTTTCATATACAAGCATCTGCTCTTTTTCCGTAAAAATTTTTTCTTCACATACGCTTTCATCTGCATTTTTTGGATTTTTTGAAAAAGTAAAAACCAAGGATGTATATCCGTTGGTTTTTTCTTTTACAAGCTGCTCCATAATACTTCTGTGTCCCCGATGTACACCGTCAAACTTTCCTAATGCAACGACTGTATTTACTATATGAAGTTTTTCTATTTCAACAATATCTTTTATAATTTTCATTGTAATCCTCATTTCTGTATACAGGCTCTTATATATCTGCGCCTGCCTTTACAAAAATAATTTTTCAGGCTTAAGTAATTTATCTTTTATTTTATATATACCTATAAATTCTTTTTTATAATCATATACTCTGTAACTGATATCCCTTTCAAATGATACGTTTTTTTCATTTTCCAAAACATTTGTTTTTGTATCGGTTATCATTTTTATTGGTATTGGGTTTCCATTATATAGGAGCTTATTAAGCTTTTCTTCTATATATATAGCTTTATAGTTTTCAAAAGCCTTATCTATAGGAATAATTTTTTCCTCAAGATTTCCATCTTCTGCAAGTTTTTCAACCTGTGACAATGTATATGAGTTTTCTTTAGAAAAGCTGCCTGACTTTACTCTCTCAAGGCTTGTCATACATCCATATGTGCCAAGCTTAAGTCCTATATCATGGCAGAGGGTTCTTATATATGTTCCCTTTGAACATTGTACTTCCATACTTACATAAGGATAATCTATTTTCAAATCATTTATGGCTGATATTTTAACATTTCTTGGCTTTCTTTCTATTTCAATGCCTTCTCTTGCAAGCTCATACAGTTTTTTTCCATTTACTTTTATGGCACTGTACATAGGAGGTATCTGGGAATATTCTCCCACAAACGACATAACTGCATTATATATATCATCATCTGTAAGATTCTCCCTTAATTTTTCCGTATCTGTCTCTGCAGTAACATTGCCAGATATATCCTGTGTATCTGTTGCTTTACCTAATATAAATACAGTTTTATATGTCTTTTCCTTATCCGTAAGCATATCGCACAGTCTTGTTGCTTTTCCAAGGCATACAGGAAGAACTCCTGTCGCATCAGGATCAAGTGTCCCTGTATGTCCTATTTTTTTCTGCTTTAATATACCTCTGAGCTTTGCTACTACATCATGTGAAGTAAAGCCTTTTTCCTTATATATATTTATTATTCCGTTATACATACTAAAGAATACCTTTTTCCTTTAACTGCTGTTCTATGTGTATAAGAAGGTTATTTACCACATCATGCTCTGTTCCCTTAAGAATGCATCCGGCTGCTCTCACATGACCGCCACCTCCAAAATAACCTGCCACCTTATTGCAGTCTACATATTTCTTTGATCTGAGGCTGACTTTATATTCCATATGGGCAATTTCATACATAAAAATGGCAACATCCACACCTGCCGTAAGTCTTAACTGTTCTACTATTCCTCCCATTTCATTTGGTGAAACTCCATAGAAAATCATTTCAGATTCGTTTACTGCCGAAAAAATACATTTGCCATCCAGTAAAAGTATGCTCTCCAAAAGTGCCCTTCCCAGTATCTGATTTTGAACATAGCTTTTTTCATAAAAGCCTTCATCAATGATAGTCTGAAAATCCACTCCCCTGCTCATAAGCTTCCCTGCTATATTCATGGTATGCTCAGAGGTACTTTCGTACTTAAATACTCCTGAATCAAAAACTATACCTGAATATATAGCTGTTGCCGTATCATGAGAAATCTTATCTTCTTCAAGCATATCGTATAAAACCTCGCTTGCAGAGCTTGCATCAGGAACAACGACATTTACCATACCAAATTTTGTGTTGCTTATATGATGGTCTATACACAATGTTTTTTTTGCTTTTTTAAATTCCTCTCCTGCTACTGCCATTCTGTCCATATCACTTAAATCCACAGCAATAAACAAATCAAAATCAGTATCATTTATGGTATTTTCCACCTTATCCATAGCTTTTATATAATCAAAATTTTCCTTTGATTTCTCCATATATACATGTGTTTCTATATTTGGATAATTTTCTGTTACATAAAGGTACAAGCCCATACATGAGCCTACACAATCTCCATCCGGACGTACATGTCCTGCTATGCCAAGCTTGTTTACTCCCTCAAGAAAATCTGCTAACTTTACACATGTTTCTGCCATAATAAATCCTTATCCTTTCTACCATATATGATAGTTACTCTCAGTATATTTTCTTACTTAAATTAATTATCGGAAAAATTATATACTATTTTTCTTCCTCAAATTCTTCCTCTGCCTCTGTTTCTTCTTTATCGGACAGATTTCCATTTACTTCATCTATAAGCCTTGACATATTTACACCATATTCTATTGACCGGTCAGGTACAAATGTAATCTGTGGCGTATTTCTAAGGTTTATTGATGACGCAAGCTGCCTTCTTATATATCCTTCTGCGCTTTTTAAGCCTTTTATGGTATTTTCCTGTTCCTCCTTACTTCCAAGTACACTTATATATGCCTTGGCAAATTTCAAATCAGGAGTTACATCCACTGCAACAACACTTGTCATTGTGCTGATGCGTGGATCCTTTATTTCGTTTCTGATAATATTGCTAAGCTCATGCTGAACTTCAGCATTTACTCTTATATTTTTTATGCTGTTTTTTCTCATTTTGTCCTGCCTTTCATAGCAGACCTAAAGTATTAGCGTGGTACCTCTACCATAATATATGCTTCTACCTGATCTAATTCCTGAAGATCGTTAAAGCCTTCAAATACAAGACCACACTCGTAGCCTGCCTTTACTTCCTTTACATCATCCTTAAATCTCTTAAGGGATGCCAAAGCTCCCTCAAATATCTGCTCTCCCTCACGGGTAATTCTAACACTGCAGCCTCTCTGGAATACTCCGTCAAGAATGTATGAACCTGCTATTGTACCTACTCCTGAAGCCTTAAACAGCTGGCGAACCTCTCCATGTCCGATAACCTTTTCCTCATATACAGGATCAAGCATACCTTTCATGGCTGCCTCCACATCCTCGATAGCCTGATATATAACTCTGTAAAGTCTTACATCTACCTTTTCTCTCTCTGCAGTATCCTTTGCCTGATTGTCAGGTCTTACGTTAAAGCCTATGATAATGGCATTTGAAGCTGCTGCAAGGCTTACATCTGACTCATTGATTGCTCCTACTCCGCCATGAATTATCTTTACAACAACCTCATCATTTGAAAGCTTTACAAGACTTTGCTTTACAGCCTCAACTGAGCCCTGAACATCTGCCTTTACTATAATATTAAGTTCTTTAACATCACCTGACTGTATCTGTGTAAACAAATCATCAAGCGACATTTTGCTCTTTGCTCTTGCTCCTTCAAGCAGTTTTTCCCTGTCCTGTGAAATAAATGTCTCTGCAAAATTTCTTGCTTCCTTTTCATTGACTGTGGAAACAAATACCTCGCCTGCATTTGGTACATTATTTAATCCAAGTATCTCTACAGGCATTGACGGACCTGCTTCTTTTATCTTATTTCCCTTGTCATCTATCATTGCACGAACCTTGCCGTAGCATGAGCCTGCTGCCATAGAATCGCCTACTCTTAAGGTTCCCTTCTGTACAAGAACTGTTGCTACCGAGCCGCGTCCCTTATCAAGCTTTGCCTCAATAACAATACCTCTTGCCTTTCTTTTTGGATTTGCCTTAAGTTCAAGAATTTCTGCCGTAAGAAGAACCATTTCCAAAAGCTGCTCCAATCCTTCTCCCGTATGAGCTGAAACAGGTACAAATATAGTATTTCCGCCCCAGTCTTCAGCTAAAAGCTCATATTCTGCAAGCTCCTGTTTTACCTTCTCCACATTTGCACTTGGCTTATCTATTTTATTTACTGCTACTATAATCTCAATGCCGGCTGCTTTTGCATGGCTTATGGCCTCGATTGTCTGCGGCATAACACCATCATCTGCTGCAACTACAAGTATGGCTATATCAGTAGCCTGGGCTCCACGCATACGCATCGCCGTAAATGCTTCATGTCCCGGTGTGTCAAGGAATGTAATATTTTCGCCCTTACATTCTACTGTGTATGCACCTATATGCTGTGTAATTCCTCCGGCCTCGCCTGATATAACATTTGTCTTTCTTATGGCATCAAGAAGTGAGGTTTTACCGTGATCTACGTGTCCCATAACACAAACTACAGGAGGACGCTTAATCATCTTGCTTTCATCTTCGTCTTCCTCTTTTAAAAGCTCCTCGATGGCATCAACCTTTTCTTCTTTTTCTGCAATAATGTCGTATTCCATAGCTATTTCTTCAGCCTGTTCAAACTCTATTTCATTATTTATTGTTACTATCTGTCCCTGTAAAAACAGCTTTTTAACAAGTGCTGATGCCTGTACTTTCATCTTAGCTGCAAGTTCACCTATGGTAATAATATCAGGTATGGTGATTACCTTGATTTCTTCTTCCTTTGGTTCAGGCTTTGGCTGTGGCTTCGGCTGGTTATTATTTATATTGTTTTTGCCGTTATTTTTCTGATTATTGTTTTTCTGTCCGTTGTTTTTGCCGTTGTTACCACTGTTCTGAGGATTGAATACCTTTGAAATGTGTTTTTCTTTCTGTCTGTCATTTCCCTGTGGTTTCTTTCCGTTGTTATTATTGCCATTATTGCTGTTATTATTATTGCCGTTATTGTTATTGTTTTTGTTATTGTTTTTATTATTGTTATTACTATTATTATTGTTACTATTATTAT
>CAMENQ010000181.1 GCA_945928585.1 uncultured Roseburia sp.
AAGCCTATGATACTGGCTCAGCCGGTGATGCAGCCAGTATCGCAACCGGCAGGAGAGCCAATATTTCAGTCTCAGTCAAATAAACCGATGCTTGATGAGCTTGCAACGTATTTAAAGCTATATCAGGCAAGAAGCAGGTGCGTGATAATATTTACCTCCGGAGAGTATGAATTAGGGGATAAAGAAAAGCTTAAGGAGGGATTAAATCCCTTCTTAAAGACAAGACTTTTAATAATCTCACCGGAGGGTATAGTAAATGGTGCTAAATTAAATATGGAGGTAATGTAAAAATGATTCCAATAAATTTTGTGGAGGAATAATATCAAACCATTATATACCGCCACAAAATATCCCTATACTTAGGCGTAGCATAATCAATACCAACCCTTTTATCACGTCTGTATCTGCATTTAAATCCATCATCCTCAATCCAGAGCTTATCAGAACAGGTCATATCAATACCGTTAAGGGACCTGTCTATTTTCATAGCCTTTGTAAGCTTACCCGGTCCGTCAAAACCTTCCACGCCACGTATAAGCACAGCCTCAGGGTGTCCGTACTCGCCTGAAACCACATTAAAAAGGCAGTGTATGCCGTAACAAAGGTACACGTAAGATGTGCCGCCCTTTTCATAGAGAGTTTTTGTACGATCTGTTTTACCCTTATGGGCATGGCAGGCAGTGTCCTCCTCTCCACAGTAACATTCTGTTTCTGTGATTCTGTATTTTATAATATTTCCGTCTATATTTCTGCATAACAGCTTGCCTATAAGAAAAGGAGCCAGTTTTTTAGCAGACATGGAAAGTGTTTCTTCGTCAAGCTTTTCCCAAAGACTTACATATTCTTTGTAATGATGAGGCTTAAACATGGTTTTATATATTATATCAACATCGTTGCGGCTTAGTCTGATAAATTCATTATTTTTTAAATTATTTACAGGAAGCATAAGAATGGAATATTCAACTCCAAACACATTTGAGCCAAGATTTGTCATAATACAGCCACAGTCCTTGTAAAAGGCTATTCTTCTTGTACGTATTGAAATTTCTTTTTCATCGGATGCACTTTCAACCGACTCACATTCCAAAAAAATTCCCTGTAAAGAAGGAAGCTTATCTGCAAAAAAATCCTTCATCAATGAGAAAAAGGTGTGTCCAAAACCTTTGCCCCTGTTAGGTGCTGTAATGGCAAAATAATCTAAAAGGCAATAGTTATAATCTTTTGGAATAATAAATGTAGCATAACCTGCAAGTAAATCAGGAGTAAAACTTGTTTCATTGTTATTTTCAGGAGATTCATACATACCTACAGAAATACAAATGTCATTTTTCATATAGTTTACAATATGGTCAAGAGGCTTAAGCTCTGCTTTAGGAAAATCCTTTACCATATGTGTATTATAAATTTCTGAAATCTCATCAATGTTTAATAGTTTTAAATACATATATCCTCCAAAAATAAAACGAAATATTAACGTTCTGTGAAATTATATGGTGTATTCTGATAAACGTAATAATTTAACCAGTTTGTATAAAGTGCGTTTGAATGGGCACGCCATGTAAGTAACGGCGGATTGTCAGGATTGTTATCAGGATAATAATTGTAAGGTATTTCTATATCAAGTCCTTTATCCTTATCACGTTTATACTCAATATCAAGTGTATTTCTGTCATATTCAGGATGACCGAGAACAAATATATGCTTGCCATCCTTACCAATAGCAATAAATACACCGACTTCATCGGATTCTGCAAGTATGGTTAAATCCTTGCAGGCCTCAATATCTTCCTTTGAAACTACAGTATGTCTTGAATGAGGTGCAAGAAAAACATCATCAAAGCCTCTCATAAGAGGAACCTTTCTGTGAAGAACCTTATGCTCATATATACCGAAGGCTTTTTTATCAAGCCTGCTTTTTTTAATACCATATCTGTAGTAAAGTCCTGCCTGGGCACCCCAGCATATGTGAAGTGTAGAAAAAACATTTGTATCAGACCAGTCCATAAGCTCCTTAAGCTCGTCCCAGTAATTTACTTCCTCAAACTCTATCTGCTCTACAGGAGCACCGGTAATAATAAGTCCGTCAAAGTGCCTGTCTTTAACTTCTGAAAACTTTGAGTAAAACTTATTAAGATGACTTGCAGGGGTATTTTTTGAAACGTGTGACTCCATACATACAAAAGTAATATCTACCTGCAGAGGTGTATTTGAAAGAGCACGCATAAGCTGAATTTCAGTGTCGTGCTTTATTGGCATAAGATTGAGAATGGCTATCTGTAAAGGACGGATATCCTGAGTTATAGCACGTTTCTCATCCATAATAAATATATTTTCCTGTTCTATTACAGCCTTTGCAGGCAAATCTCCCTGTACCTTAATAGGCATATTAACACCAACTTTCCCTTAAAATTAAACAATATTATAATAATAACACGATAAATATTTTTAATCAAGAAATTAAATATCTTTTTTTGCATTTATAAGGATATATGCAAGGAAGATTAAGCCGCCTGAAACCATTGAGAGCAAAGTGGCAAGAGTACCATTAAAACTGTATTTTTCAAAAACACCCAGAAATGCCAGTGAAATGCCAAGGGATAAAAGTGTCATAAATAAAGGGCGTATTATATATTCAAAGGTTTCGTATTTAAAATGAACACGTTTATAGACAGCAATAATATCTAACACCGTACAAAGAATCTGTCCTGCAAGAACTCCCATAAGACAGCCCTTTATTCCTATGACCGGTACAAGAAAAATTATAAATCCAAGCCTTACAAAAGTAGATATTATACCGTTAAAAAATGTGGTTTTAGTTTTGCCCATACCATTTAAAATACTGGAAAGTGTAACATTTATATACATACATGGACACAGCCATGCCAGTATTGATATAAAAAGACCTGCATCACTGCTATGGAAGAAAATTTCACCAAGACGCATGCCATATATGTAAAAATAGCCTGTGCAAAAAATTCCGATGGACAGACAGTATTTCATTATAGTTGAGGTGGTAGAGCCTATACGTGCATAGTCTCCCTTTGACTGGTATTCTGCAACAGAAGGCATAACCATAGATGATACGGAGCCGGTGATGGTGGCGGGAAACATTATAAAAGGCATGGCCATACCTGTAAGTGTTCCGTATACAGACACGGCATTATCATCTGAAAGACCTGCTTTTTTTAAAGAAACAGGTATTACAACTGCTTCAAATGCCATAAGAAAGCTTGAAGCAAGCTTGTTAAGCGTAAGGGGATATGTCATAAAAAACATTTCCTTTGCTGTGTTTTTTGCATTTGTCAGTTTTGAAAAAAGAAATCCACTCTCAGTAGATAAAATGCAGAGGGATAATAGTGTAGATGCCACCTCACCTATTATCATGCCAATACAGGCAATGACGGGAGATATATCCATTCCCTTTGAAATAATAACTCTGGCAAGAATATATATTCCTCCTACACGCACAACAGGCTCAATCATCTGACACCATGCAGACACAGATGCCTTTTTCTGTCCTAAGTAATAACCGCATATACAGGCGTGAATGGCACAGGCAGGAACTGAAAAGCTTATAACACGGAGCAATATACCGCATCTGGCATCATCAAGCAAATGAACGGCAATAAAATCACTGGAAAAATAAACAACTGCAGCAGAAAGAGCAGAAAGGACAACGGAAAAAAACAGGCCGATTTTCAGTACGGTAAACATTCCTTTTCTGTCATTCATACTGTATCTAATGGAAGTGAAACGGGAAATTGTAGTTTGTATGCCCATAATGGCAAAAGAATGGCACAGTCCAAAAACAGGAAAAATCATCTGATATAATCCCATACCGGTTGCACCAATGGTCCTTGAAAGGAATATTCTATAATAAAAGCCGATAATACGGGTAATTATACCTGCGGCAGACAATATGAAAGTACCTTTAATAATTTGATTTTTCAAGGGAGTCACCTGATTATTGTTTATATATGTATATTCGCTGTATTTGAAAAAAATACACAACAATACAGATACTTTATAAGGAGGTATGGAAAATGATATATCTTGACAATGCGGCGACAACAAAAACCTGTGACGAAGCCATAAAAGCCATGACACCATATATGAATGAAAAATATGGAAATCCGTCAAGTGCATATGAATTTGGAAACACTGGAAAGGAAATAATGGACGAAGGAAGAAAAAAGCTTGCAAAAATAATAAACTGCAGTCCCGAGGAAATATATTATACCTCAGGAGGCACAGAAGGTGATAATTTTGCCATAAAACAGGTGGCAAAAACATTTCGCGGCAGGGGAAGACATATAATCACAACAAAAATAGAACATCACGCAGTACTACACAGTTGTCAGGCAATGGAAAGAGAAGGTTTTAAAGTAACATATCTTGACGTGGATAAAAATGGAAGAATACGATTAAATGAGCTTGTAAATGCCATAACAAATGAGACTGTTCTTATATCTGTTATGCATGCAAACAATGAAATAGGAACAATTGAGCCTATAGCAAAAATAGGGGAAATAGCAAGAAAGACAGGCGTACTTTTTCATACGGATGCAGTACAATCCTTCTGCCATATTCCTATAGATGCGAAACACATGAATATAGATTTGTTAAGTGCCAGCAGTCATAAATTCCACGGTCCAAAGGGTGTAGGCTTTATGTATGTCCGGGACGGAGTAAAAATCTATCCCTTTATGGATGGAGGTTCACAGGAAAAAAATCTCCGTGCAGGAACAGGAAACGTCCCCGGCATAGTCGGAATGGTAACAGCCGCCGCCAAAGCTCATGACAACATGAGAAAAAACGTAAAATATATAGTTGGATTGAGAGATTATTTCATAAGCAGGATAACGAGAGAAATAAGCGGAATAAAATTAAACGGCCATCCTGTATACAGACTTCCAAACAATATAAATATAACTATAAACGGAGTAGACGGCTCAGTGCTTATGGTCATGCTTGATTTAAAAGGAATATGTGTATCTACCGGCTCAGCCTGCACACAAAACAACAGCACCCCTTCACACGTCCTCCTAGCCACCGGCTTAAATGAAGAAGAAGCAGGCAGCTCCATAAGACTGACATTATCAGAGGAAAACACAAAGGAGGAGATAGATTACACGATAGACACATTAAAGGAAGAGGTAAGAAAGCTGAGAGAGAAGTCATAGTAACAGTCAGGTCATAAATTCCGGTGGTTCATCCAAGCGGGTATGCTATGTATGGTTCAGGACCGGTGCGTACAGTTGTATATTATGTGGGGAAGC
>CAMENQ010000182.1 GCA_945928585.1 uncultured Roseburia sp.
AACAATAACCATCTATACTGTTAAGCATTAAAATGGTTACATTTTCAATATCTGTAATTATTTAGTTACTACTAAGTTATTTATACTACATTTATTGCAATAATGCAAATATCATTTTTTTATCACTTTAAAATTTTAAATATTTTTAATGCCAATTTAATTCTAAAAATCTGTTTTTCACCCTTAAAAAGCATGTTTTTCTATACAAAATCACATATTTTACAGCGATATTTAGCTCCTTTTAAGTCAATTTAATAGTTTTTACCTGTTACCGTTTACATTATTTTTATTACTGTTTTCAGATATTGTAATAGCCATTGCATACTGATAAAATATTAAGAGAAAAATGAAAGGCATGGGAATTATTATGAACCTCAATCTGAACTCCACACAATCGACAAGATACCTTCAGGTATATGATTATTATAAGGAAATGATTACCTCAGGGAGACTTCCTGAGAATACGAAAATGCCTTCTATAAGAAGATGTGCAAGTCAGCTCGGGTTAAGTCGCACTACAATAGAAACTGCATACCTGTGCCTTGCAGCCGACGGATATATAATATCACGCCCTCAAAGCGGTTATTATGTGACAAAACGTAATATTAAGAACAATTCTGCTGTTTCGTCTCATCATGCTGATAAGAACAAAGAAAATAAAATAAAATATAATTTTACATCTAACAATGTTGATGCGGAGAGCTTCGATTTTAACCTGTGGCGCAGATACATTAAAAGTGCCCTGCGCCAGGATAAGCGTCTGCTCACTTATGGTGAACCACAGGGCGAATATGAGCTTCGTGAAACTATCTGCAATTATGTTATCAATAAAAGAAATGCTGTATGTCAGCCCGAAAATATCGTAATCGGCGCAGGCTCCCAAAGCCTGTTAAATATTCTATGCCCTCTCATACGTGAAAGAAAAGAGGTCTGTTTTCATGACTCACAGTTTGCTCAGGGTATTGTAATATTTGAGGATTATGGCTTTAACATAACAAATAATCCCGAAAAAGCTGACATTCTCTATATGACACCATCCCACATGACTTCTCTTGGAGATGTTATGTCTGTTGAAAAAAGGCTCTCACTGCTTAGTGAATGTGTTTCTCACAACCGTCTTATAATAGAAGACGATTATAATAATGAATTTCGCTATTTCAGTAAGCCACGCCCATGTCTTCAAGGACTTGCAGGCGGGGAAAATGTGGTGTATTTAAGTACATTTTCAAAGCTTCTGCTGCCATCGATCAGACTAAGCTTCATGATCCTTCCTGATGAACTGCTGCCCTTGTATGAAAAGAAAAAAATGCTCTACAACCAGACTGCGTCTAAATCAGAACAGCTTGCCCTGTGCCAGTTTCTTCGTGACGGACACCTTGACAGTCAGATAAGAAAGCTGAAAAGACTGTATTCTAATAAGGATAAAGCTCTTATTTCAGAGCTTGAACAGGCATTTGGCGAATCTGCAAATGTTTATATGGGGGAGTCTGTATCCATGGTGTATTTACAGGTAAAAAGTGCATTTACAAACGAGGAGTTACAGCAGCGTGCAAAGCAAAATGGAATCCTTGTCTTTGCGTCCCCCACTGAAACTCCAGGATATGCAAATATAGCCTTATCCTGCTGTGAAGTACCGGTTGAAGAATTCCATAATGCTGCCCTGCTTCTTAAGGAAGTGGTTGAAATATAGATTGTTGTTCACAGCCAGTATTCCGTAGCAAATTTATTATGAAAATTTTGCAATTGACAACTTATCGCATTTATTGTATTATCATATTTGGTTGTTTACCATTTCGATGCGTGGCTCAGTTTGGTAGAGCGCTGCGTTCGGGACGCAGAGGTCGCAAGTTCGAATCTTGTCGCATCGATTATTGTATATAAGCTCTCAATTCCTTGTAAATACAGGGGATTGGGAGTTTTTTTATAATCGATATTGTCTATTATGGCATTCGCAGTAAGGGCGAATAGATAGTTATGTAAGGCTATGGTATAAGGGGTAAATAGTTTTTACATACTAAAGTGGTGAAAAAAGGGCAATTAGTATGTAAAATCTGCTCCAATTGGGCAGCTTAGCAAAGAAAATACATACTAAAATGAGAATAAACTTAAAATTAGTATGTAAAGTACTTAACGGAGCTCACCTATGAATAATATATTCTACAACAACAATATCACATTTTCTCTTTTCTTTGCCAGTTCCACTAATTCTTTTGTAAATCCGCTTCTGCTGTAAATGCAGTAATACTCTTTACGGTCATTCTTTTTCCAGTCAACATATACACTTTTCTGCTCCAAATTGTATAAGATATCCACATCTTTAGGATTTACAGAGTACTTACACTCTCCAAAAATGATTTCTTTTCCAATAGAGTCATAAGCTACTATATCTATCTCAACATCCTTATTTCCCCAGAATCGTCCTACACGATTAAATGATATGTGACTAAATTCCGGCTGTGTCCACATTTTTTCTCTGCAGATATTTTCATATACATAAGAAACATGATTATCTATAAAATTATGCTTAATCTTTTGGAATACATATTCTTCTCTGCCTGCTTCCAGCATACCTTTATTAGGATATACGAACTGAAACCAAAACTTTATAAAATTGTCCTTTATAAAATATAGTCCTTTCTTACTCTTCTCTGGATTTTCCTCCGTAACAGGTACTTCACGCTCTAATAAATCAAGCTCTATCAGTATTTTTAAATATTTGACAAGACTTGTCTGCTTCACTTCCATTACGCCCGCTATCTTTCCAAGTTTGTGATTACCGGCTGCTATTGTCTTCAATATGGTAAAATAGCTTCCAATCTCTGTAACTTCTTTTTGGAGAAGGAAAGTCGGTTCTTCATACAGAAAAGATGTATCGGATAAAATATTTTCACGTATTCCTTCATAGATATCTTCTGTCTGTTCAAACAATTCTATATACTTCGGAACGCCTCCAGTCACAGCAAAATGAAGGATTAGAGAGTCCTGTGATTCTTGCGGCATAAATTCCTTATAATGTTCAAATGGTATCTGCTGAAGCTTTATCTGCGCTGTTCTTCTTCCATAAAGCGGACTGTCATAATTTAAAACCTGTGACGTCATCATATTAATCAGCGAGCCACATAGAATAAGCATAATATTTCTGCTTTTAAGCTTCTCATCCCATATTTTCATTAAAATGGATGGAAATGCCGCATTTGCCTTTCCCAGATACTGAAATTCATCCATTACAAGTATAAGCCTCTCCTTAGCTTTATCACATTCGCCTGCAATAATGTCAAAAACAGTTTCCCATCTCGTTATCTGTGCTTCACTAAGCAGTGTGTTATCAAGTGCCTCTGCAACGGTATCTTTGAATGCATTTCTGTTTTCTGTTTCATTTTCTTCCGTTGCAAGGAACATGATGCTCCTTTTATCCTTACAGAATTCTTTTATAAGTGCCGTCTTGCCTACACGTCTTCTCCCATATATGACCACAAAGGACGCTTCTTTTCTGTTATATTCTTTTCTTAAAGTTTCAAGCTCTTTTTTCCGGTCTATAAATTTTTCCATTGAAAACACTCCTGTCTCTGAATAGTTGTGCTCTTGTTATTAATTATTATACTTCTAAGTATAATAATTTCAAGTATATTATTTATATACCTGTTCAATATTACAAATAATTGATTTAGCATGTTGTATATTTATCATGAAGCAAAAGCTAAATAAACTGCTTTAAATCCATCGTGATAGTCATTTACTGTTGTTTATGCAAGTTTAATAATAAATTATAACCCATCTTTTCCTGTGAGAGTATGAAGATGTAAAAGCATACTAAAATGCGATAATTGTGTCAAAGAAATGAGTTGGACATTATGCCACTTATTATGCCTATTGAAAACTTAAGAAATACAAACGAAATCTCAGATATTGCACATATGGAACAAGAGCTGATATTTATTACCAAAAACGGCTACAGCGATTTAGTAGTAATGAGCAATGAAATTTATGATAAATTCGCAAAAATAAACCATATCGATTGAGCTATCTATGAATCAGAGCATGAAATATCAAACGGAGCAAAAGCAGTAGATGCCGATGTTGTATTTGAAAAGCTGGAGAAGAAATATTTTGGATAAATACAGAGTACAAATCAACCCCAGAGCAATTCGGGAACTAGATAAAATATTTGAATATATTGCACTCGATAAACTCTCTCCTGAAAGTGCAATAGGACAAGTAAGCAGAATAAAGAGCGCAATTCTAAGATTGGATACATTTCCGCAGTCTCATCAAGAAAGAAATGAAGGAAGATATGCTGGAAAAGGCTATCTGCAACCATTGATAGATAATTATCTTGCCATGTTTAGGATTGATGAAAGCAAAAAATTGTAATGGTTGTTACGATACAATATAAAATAAGCTAGATAGCTTATGTTTCATACGACTATTTGTTTCTGAGCAAAAACCCCAAGGTGTAATATACCCTGGGGTTTTATAATTTACATTCACTATTAGTCTCGCCTGCGGTTTACTGTAAAGTTTCTTATGCTTCTTCTGGAGCTTCCTGCGGTGTTCCTTCTTCGACTGCTCCTGTAATCTCCTGTGGTGTTTCTTCCTCAGCTGCTCCTAAAGCTTCCTGTGGTGTTCCTTCTTCGACTGCTCCTGTAGTCTCCTGTGGTGTTTCTTCTTCGACTACTCCTGTAGTCTCCTGTGGTGTTCCTTCCTCAGCTGCTCCTGTTACTTCCTGTGGTGTTTCTTCCTCAGTTGTTCCTGTAGACTCTTGTGATGTTTCTTCCTCAGCTGTTCCTGTAGTCTCCTGTAGTGTTCCTTCTTCAGTTGTTCCTGTAGACTCTTGTGATGTTTCTTCCTCAGTTGCTCCTGTTACTTCCTGTGGTGTCTCTTCTGTTGTCTCTTTTGTCTCTTCTTCTGTACCAGTTTCAACTTTCCTATAATCTTCCGGATTGCTTATCATAATTTCATATTGATTAGTATTTTCATCAATTGTTCCATTTCCATCTTTATCTAGTTTAAGAATTATAATTTTCATATGATTAACGTCTTTATCTACTGTTTCTTCAGATTCGTTAAACTTAAACGCCATCTGTAACTGTACATTGTCAATTTGGAACATACTAGCTCCAGCTCGCTCATTAATTCCAGTATCAGAAATATCAAACAATTTTTCACCGTAAAGAGTAAAGCCGTAAACTCCATTATTGCTTTCGTAAGAATACTCACCTTCCTGACATTCACCATCTGCATTTATAACCTTAAAATG
>CAMENQ010000183.1 GCA_945928585.1 uncultured Roseburia sp.
CGATGCGTTAAAATTATTATATATCCATAGGGCACCCGAGTACTGTATAAAATTTCTTAGTGCGACAGCCCCATTCCAACTTTCTTATTTACACTATTTAGGCTGCTTTCCAATATATGCCAATATGCCTCCATCCACATAAAGCACATGTCCATTCACAAAATCAGACGCATCCGATGCCAGGAATACGGCCGGTCCCATAAGGTCCTCTGTAGACCCCCATCTGGCAGCAGGTGTCTTTGCAATTATAAACTGGTCAAAAGGATGTCTGCTTCCGTCAGGCTGGATTTCCCTAAGAGGTGCTGTCTGCGGTGTAGCTATATATCCCGGTCCGATACCGTTACACTGGATATTAAACTCACCATACTCTGATGCAATATTTCTTGTAAGCATCTTAAGACCACCCTTTGCAGCTGCATATGCAGATACTGTCTCACGTCCAAGCTCACTCATCATAGAGCAGATATTTATAATCTTTCCGTGTCCCTTCTTTATCATGGAAGGTATAACTGCCTTTGATACAATAAACGGTGCATTAAGGTCTACATCAATAACCTTTCTGAACTCATCCGCACTCATCTCACACATAGGTATACGTCTTATAATACCTGCATTATTTACAAGTATATCTATAACACCTACTTCTGCCTCTATCTTCTTTACAAGGTCATTTACCGCTGCTTCATCTGTAACATCACATACATATCCCTTAGCATCTATGCCGTCCTCCTTATATGAGGCAAGTCCTTTGTCTACAAGCTCCTGATTTATATCATTAAATACAATCTTTGCCCCTGCCTGTGCATATGCTTTTGCTATGGCATAGCCTATGCCGTATGATGCTCCTGTTATTAATGCTACCTTTCCTTCAAGTGAAAACTTATCTAATATACTCATATCTTAGTCCTTTCTTACTTTAAATCTTTCATTTCTACATTATCCATATCAGTAAATTCCTGATTTTCACCTACCATACCCCATATAAATGTATAAGCTTTTGTTCCGCTTCCTGCGTGTATTGACCAGCTTGGTGATATGACAGCCTGTTCATTTCTCATAACGATATGTCTTGTTTCCGAAGGTTCACCCATATAATGGAATACCACTGAGTCCTCATCCATATCAAAATAAAGGTATACCTCCATTCTCCTGTCATGTGTGTGGCATGGCATCGTATTCCATACGCTGCCCGGCTTTAAGGCAGTCATACCCATAACAAGCTGACAGCTTTCCACCTGTCCCGGAAGAATATATTTATTAATTACTCTGTGGTTCGACTCCTCCAAAGAACCGAGCTCAACTTTGTTTTCGTCCTTAATTATAACCACATCATCTGCCGGAGTTCCCTCAAACTTAATAAGAACAGTCTTATATGACTTGTGTGCAGGCGCACTGTTAAAATAAAACTTGGCAGGATTCTTTTCATCCACGCTTTCAAACACAACATTTTCAACACCCATGCCTATGTACATTCCATCCTTATGATTCACCTCATAACTCTTATCACCTGCAGTAATTTTACCTGCACCGCCTATATTAATAACTCCAAGCTCACGTCTCTGTAAAAAATAATCTGCCCTTAATTCATCTCCCGCAGAAAGCGAAAGCTTACCCTTTACAGGAACTGCCGAACCTGTAATAATCCTGTCAATATGGCTGTACACCATCTTTATCTCATCCGGCTTAAACAAATCATCAATCAAAAACTCCTCTCTAAGCCTCTCAGTAGTATAAAACTTCACATCCTTAGGTGAAGATGCTGTCCTTAATTCCATTACAAAATACCTCCTGTTTTATTTATAAAATGTTACATATGTATTTATTATACTTTCTCCTAACTTTTATACAATGTAAATTAGCGACTTTTTTACACTCTTGCAATAAAATCCTCATACCCAAATCTTTTTACTGTTTTTACCCCTTCATTTTCCCTGTAAACACAAATATCCGGCAGATTTATCCCATTAAATGTATTATTTTTCACCATAGAATAATGTGACATATCCGTAAATATAAGCTTATCCCCCTCGCAAAGTTCTTCATCAAAGCTGTAATCACCTATAATATCCCCGGCAAGACATGTGGGCCCTCCAAGCCTGTATGTATACTTCTTTTCTCCTGCCTCTCCCGAGTCATATATTTTCTCATTCTTTGCAAGCATAACATACGGTCTGTATGGCATTTCAATCACATCAGGCATATGACAGGCTGCGGATGTATCAAGAATGGCTATATTTATTGTATTTTTAAAGGTTTCAAGGACTGTACTTATAAGAAAGCCCGTATTAAGTACATGTGCTTCTCCCGGCTCTAAATAAATGACTGCGTTATATTTTTCCTTAAGATAATTTATAAGCCCCACAAGACGCTCCACATCATAATCATTCCTTGTAATGTGATGTCCGCCTCCAAGATTCAGCCATTTCATCCCTTTCATATATTTTCCGAATTTTTCTTCCACTGCTTTTATTGTAGTTTCCAGATCATCTGAGTTTTGTTCACACAGCGTATGAAAATGAAGACCTTCTATCCCATCAGGTGTATATCCTTCTGCTAAAGCTTTCTCAAAATTTTCTATTGTTATTCCAAGTCTTGAGCCTTCTCCACACGGATCATATATGGCATGGTCTCCTGTAGAACATTCAGGATTTATCCTAAGTCCGCAGGATATATGAATATCTCTTTCCTTTTCTGCCTGCTTCACCATATCCCTGTACTTATGCCACTGCGCAAAGGAATTAAACACTATATGTTCTGCATACTTAAGTATTTCTTCCATGTCATCTTTTCTGTAAGCAGGATTAAATATATGTACTTCTCCGGGAAATTTTTCATATCCAAGCCTTGCTTCATGAAGTGAGCTTGCTGTAGTTCCGTTTAAAAACCTGCTCATAAAGGGATATTCCTCATACATTGAAAATGCCTTCTGTGCAAGCAGTATTTTACAGCCTGTTCTGTCTATTACGGACTTTATTATTTTCATATTTTTCCCAAGGAGTCTCTCGTCTACTATGTAACATGGTGTATTCAGTTTTTCCAAATTAATATCCCTATATTTCAATTTTTCTCTCCAATCTTATCTAATATCCTGTCAATACAGAAATGCCGCTTTAAAGCGGCACTTCAATTTAATATCAATTTAGTATGTTTTAATATCTATCTTTTCTATAATTACGTCTGTTGTCGGCTTGTCGCTATCATCTGTCTCTGTTTCAGTGATTGCATCTATAACTTCCATTCCTTCATACACCTGTCCAAATACAGTATGAACCTTGAAAAGTGACGGATAACCTCCATTCTGGCTATAATAATCCACAAGATTTTGTGGTACACCTATTTCCTTCCAGTCTGTTGCATAGCTGTCCATATGGTCTGTACACTGTACGATAAAAAACTGTGAGCCATTTGTATCTTCACCTGAATTTGCCATACACAAAGCTCCCCTTACAGGTGCAAGCTGTACTGAAAACTCATCTTCAAAAGGTTCTCCCCATATACTTTCTCCGCCTGTGCCGTCACCCTTTGGGTCTCCTCCCTGAATCATAAAGTTTTCTATTACTCTGTGGAATGAAAGACCATCATAATATCCGTCTTTTGCATGTGTTACAAAATTTTCCACTGCCTTTGGTGCAAGTTCAGGGAATAAACGAATTTTAACGGTACCATAATCCTTTATGGTAATTTCAGCTACCGTATCACCACTTTGAGGGCCTGCCACCTGGTCAACGGCAACCCCATCATGCTCTATATCGTCTACTATATTTACGTTCTGAGCAAGCCACTGCATAACAGTATAGTTAACAGCTGTAAGCTGCCAGTCCTCATCATTTGCACCCATTGCTTCCTTTGCTTCCTCTATGGTTTTATTTCCGTAACCATACTGGAAAGCAACATTTGAGACAATTTCATTCATCTTCTCATCATTAAGCACCAGACCTGTCTCTTTTGCAAAGTATATATTTATTATCTTATCTAAGATTTCTCCCTCAACATCATACATACTTCTAAAGCTGTCCAATGTCATATTCATTGCCGTACAATATGCTTCAAGACTTTCATAACCGTACATTGCCACCATACTGGTATAATACTCATCATTTGCCGCTACTATGGCATTGTAAGCATCTTCATTATAATCTTTTAATGTAAAACATTCTGTTATATTGCCCCATGCAGCATTATATGCGTTTATCATATACAGAAGATCCTCTACATATTTTGTCATTTCGTCTGCACTTTTAATATTTACATTTGAGCACCATGTATTTAAAAAGTCCTCTGTAATCTCCTCTGCTCCTGCATTTGTAAGCATAGAATCTACGGAAGATGCTACAGTTGAGCTTGTAACTGCCATATCAGACTTAAGAACAGTAAGTGCCTCTGTAATGTCTGTCATCTCTGCTGTTCCATATATTGTTGTAATGGTGTTACCTTCTTTTGAATATCCCTCAAAAATATCATTTACAACAAACTCAGAACTGCTGTTTTTATTTTCTTCGTTTTTACTGCTGCTTTCTTCATTTTTCGTACTATTGCCCGTTTCCTTCTCCGTTTCATCCTTGCCGCATGCCGTAAACAGCACCATGCACATTACTACCACAAGAAAATACTTTAATTTCTTTAACATAAATTAACCTCACTTTTTAAAAAATTTTAATGCAACAACATAAATTCGCACTACTACAAATTCGCAAATGTGAATCTGTAAATAAAGGAACAAAAGTTCCTGCCGTGCGGCACTTCATAGACTCTTCCCCTGTTTATATAGCAAATATACATAATTATATTATGTATACCTATGCTCACATTATTAATCCACAAGCACCGGATTAAAATTCTCTTTCCAAGGAAGTCCCCATTTGTTAAGGGCTTCCATAAACGGATCAGGATCAAACTCCTCTATATTGTAAACACCCGGCTTGCTCCATTTGCCTGTCATTATCATCATGGCTCCTATCATGGCAGGCACGCCTGTAGTATATGATATGGCCTGAGAGCCTACCTCTTTATAGCATTCCTGATGATCACAGACATTATACAGATAATATGTTTTATCCTTTCCGTCCTTTTTACCCTTAAAAATACATCCGATGTTTGTCTTTCCGACTGTTCTTGGGCCAAGTGACGCAGGATCAGGCAGTACAGCCTTTAAAAACTGTAGAGGAACTATCTGCTTTCCCTCAAATTCTATAGGCTCTATAGATGTCATTCCAACATTTTCAAGACATTTTAAATGTGTAAGA
>CAMENQ010000184.1 GCA_945928585.1 uncultured Roseburia sp.
CCTGCGACCTCTTGATCCCAAATCAAGCGCTCTAGCCAAGCTGAGCCACACCCCGGAAGCTTTTTGTAAGGTCGCTTTTTATTTCCTCACCGCGACGCAAGATACATTATATACTATGAGTTGTTTCTTGTCAACATTTTTTTGAAACTTTTTTTATTTTTTTTACTATTTTTCTCAAACCCTGTAAAATAAAGGCTTTCAGCTATTTGTCAGTAACATAATTTAATGTGTAATGTGCATCTCCATACTCATCTATTTCCATTATCATATATGTAGGCTGTTTACCCTCCTGTCTTGGAAATGAAATGCTGCCAGGGTTTATTACCACTATATCATCTCTTATATCAAGCATTGGCCTGTGAGTATGTCCATACATAACAATATCCACCCCTCTAAGCTTTGCCTCTTCTACTAAACGTTCCACTCCCATAGATACATAATAATAATGTCCGTGAGTCAGAAAAACCTTATACTTGTCTATGTTAAATATAAGTTCCTTCTGAAGGCTGCTGAAAAAATCATTGTTGCCCGATACTATATAAATGGGACATTCTGCTATATGCTGAATATATCCTTCTGCTCCCTCTGCATCTCCACAATGTATAAGCATATCTATCGGTTTTATTTTTTTCAGTACTTTTTCTATATTTTTATTATCTCTGTGTGAATCACTAACAATCAATACCTTCATCTTTTAATTTTTCCTTTATCAATCGTAATGCTTTACCTCTATGGCTTATTTGGTTTTTCTGCTCTGAATTCATCTGTGCAGTAGTCATATCATACTCTGGCACATAAAAAATAGGGTCATAGCCAAAGCCATTATCTCCTTTTTCTTCATAGCCTATAAGTCCTTCTATTACGCCTTTTGCCGTAATTACCCTTCCGTCAGGAAACGCTGCCGCTATTACACATACAAATCTTGCACTTCTCTCCTGACCTTTAGCATTTTCAAGATTTTTTATAATTGTGGCATTTTTAACGGAGTATGGTGTATCCTCTCCTAAATATCTGGCTGAATATACTCCCGGTTCGCCATTCATATAATCTACCTCAAGCCCTGAATCATCTGCCAGAACTAACTGTCCTGTCATCTGACATATGGTTTTTGCCTTTATAATGGCATTTTCCTCAAATGTAGTACCATTTTCATCTATATCAGCCTCTATGCCTAATTCCTTTAAGGAATATATTTTATCACTTGCATTTGCCATAATTTCCCGTATTTCTTTCATTTTTCCCTGATTTCCGGTAGCAAATATTATCTTTTCCGGTTTCATATTATTAACCCTACCTTTCTATGAATATAATAACTGTCACATCATTGTGTCATATTGACTGCTGCCCCGTCAGGCGCTCTGTTCACATATTTAGTGTAAGCCTTCAGGCATATGTTGCAGCTCTTATCTCCCATATTTTCTGTTCTCTGCCATTTATTGTAGCCAAGCTTTATATACCCCTGACCATCCGTCAAATCCACCGTTGCAGTTCTGTTGTCACTTACATATTCTACTGCCACCGGTTTTTTCGTGTTTGGCGTATTTATATCTATCACTATAGCATATTGTTGTCCTTTATTCAATGTTATTGTCTGTTCTAGTTCAACCGTATAGTAGCCTGCATTATTAAATTTTCCTGATGCCACCTGTATAAGGTTGCCATTTAAGGAGGACTCATCTTTAAAATTAGGACATACATACACGGTATACGAGGTGTCTACACCTACCGCATAAAACCCGACCGCCTCTAAATATTCCATATCACTTGCCGTATATACATTTGCATATGTAGCATATTCCTTATCACAGCCCAGGTATCCTACCCAACCGCATAAATCTGACTGGTATATATTATCATAATTGTCTGTATTTTCTACCTGAGTATATACTACATTATGCATACCGATATTTGTATCATAATATGACACATAAAACACGCCGTTTTCGCCAAATTCTTTTCCCCAGCTGTTTTGACAGATAAATGCTCCGTCACTTTCTATGTCTGCCTTGAAATTTTCCTTTGGATAATTGTCATCCCATCCTACTATAACAACATCATGATTAGGCTTATTTTCACCTATATAGCAATATGCACTTTCTTCATTATTGTAATATTTTGAGTAGCTTCCGTTATATGCAAGGGACATATATATTGAACTTTGCACACCGCCATATTTATATACCATCTTCTTTATGGTGTCAAAATCCTTCGCTTCTATAATCTGTGCTCCCTGAACGTGGACAACCGATGAAAGGCTTTCATCTGTCACTCCGTCTCCATAAGGATCATCCTTTTCCAATACAGGTCCCTGCCATGAAGTAAGATATGCTATTGCCATAGCATACTCTCCTCCCTCATTCTGACTTAAATTAAAAGAATTTGCTATGGACATATGGTCTGCCGCAAAAGTCATTTTCTGCTCCGGCAAAAGTGTCGTTTCCAATGCCGTAAGTGCTGCAAATGCCCAACATGTCCCATATTTCCCCTGATCTTTTATACTTGTCATTTTATTTGCATCAATATAGCTATATGAATATGGAAGATTTTTATTTTCCGGGTTGTCGTTTATAAGAGTGGCCTGATTTTCTGTCATATCCCATGCATATGTATATCCAAACCCCTGTATAATGGCTTCCAGCGGGATATAAAGTATTTCTCCTATATACTTTGGTGAGGTTTTCAGCATATATACCGCATCATTTAATGTCATCTCATTTGAGTCAGCATTTAAGGATATTTTATTTGTACCTCTCTCTATGACAAGATTATTTTTATTGTATAAATTAACGGCACAATCAAATGTATCCCTGACTATGGTATGTGGAATCATAAGCGTCATTGCTTCATCCATATATATGTTATTTTTCTTTGTATTTATGGATACACCATCAATGTACAGCTCTATGTTTTTATGATTTATGCTGTTTGCCTTAATAACGTTCCATTCTTCAGGAACCGTATCATATATATGCCCCTGAGTTATATATTCGGCCTTTGTTACCTGTCTGTATAAAAAAAACATTATCAGGCATACTGCAATTATTGCAAATAAATAAAATAGTTTATTCTTCAATGTTATCCCTCTTTAATTTAGGTGGTTTCTTCCCCATAAACTGATAATAGTATGTTTTTATCATACCATTATATATTTTCCTGTTTTTAGTTGCTTTAATTCCCATATATTTCTCTGTATCCTCATATGAGGTAATAATATATGCCGACCAGTCTGAAAGCTCTCTGTAGCGTTCACCTATAGTCCTGTACAATGCAGGTAAATCAGCCTTTTCCTCCAGTCGTTCACCATATGGCGGATTTGTTATAATAAATCCGTATTTTTTACTATGGCTCAAATCCTTTACATCTCTCTGCTGGAAATGTATCAAATGGTCAACTCCTGCCATTTTTGCATTCTGTCTGGCTATATTTACCATATCCCCATCCAGATCATATCCCTGTATATCCACCTGAATATCAGCATTTATTATACTGTTTGCCTCATCTATGGCATCATACCACTGCTTTTTCTTTATGATATTGCTCCATTTTTCTGCCGTAAAGGAACGGTTCATCCCCGGTGCCATACATGCCGCCATCATAGCTGCTTCTATGGGGAATGTGCCACTTCCGCAAAAAGGATCAACAAGTATACGGTCTTTATTCCAAGGTGTAAGCATTATAAGGGCCGCTGCCAGTGTTTCAGATATCGGTGCTTTGGATGAAAGCTTTCTGTAACCTCTCTTATGCAGCGATTCACCGGTAGTATCAATGCCTATTATAGCTTCATCCTTAAACATAAATACTCTCACCGGATAATCTGCCCCATCCTCCTTAAACCATGTAACACCATATTCTTTTTTCAATCTTTCAACCATAGCCTTCTTAACAATACGCTGTATATCAGAAGGACTGAATAACTTACTTTTTATTGATGATGCTTTTGTTACCCAGAATCTGCCGTTTTCAGGTATATACTGCTCCCACTGTATGGCTTTTATACCTTCAAACAGCTCATCATATGTTACTGCCGTAAATCTTCCCGCTTCAATCAGAATACGCTCTGCACTTCTTAAAAATACATTTGCCCTGCATATTCCCTGTGCATCTGCCTCGAAGGTCACCCTGCCATCCTCTACACTGACTATGTTATATCCAAGGTCTGTTATTTCTCTTTTCAGCACCGATTCCAGTCCAAAATGACATGGCGCCATCAATCTGTATATGGTCATCATTATATACCTTTCATATTGTTTTTCATTAATGTTTTAATTTTATGATGACCTTTTTACTTTGTCAATTACATAAATATTACTTATTTATTCCATTTTAATTTTTGCTTCTCATATGCCGCAAGTCCGCCTATGGTATTAATTACCTTATAACCCCTTCTAAACAGTTTTTTTGCTGCCATGATGCTTACGCCACCATGCTCACAATAAATAACATAAGTCTTATTTCTGTTAAGTTCCACCTCATAATGCTCTATCTGCCTGTATGGAATATTTATTGCCCCATCTATATGATTCCTTTTATATTCGGTTTCATTTCTTACATCAAGTATAATATACTTATCATTCCCCATATACTCATCTATATCCCGTATATTTATGTTTATAATAGTATCCATGCCATCACCGTTTTGTTTACTTAATATATTTTATTATGTATTTTGGCAATGTTTACAAAAAAGGCAGCGGTTCTTTTATATTCGTATTCGCGATTTTTTACTGCAATATTTTATGCTGTTGCTTTTGGAATTTCCCTGTTGATTTTAAAAGAGCACCGCATTCTATATGATGCGATGCTCTTAAGACTTAGGACCGACTAGAAGTTATAGTCATTCTTGCTTGTCTCGTTCTGAGAGTTTTTACTTGTGTTCTGTGTAGAATTTTTGCTTGTATTCTTGCTTGAATTCTTTCCTGAATTCTGTGTTGAATTCTGTGTTGAGTTCTTGCTTGTGCTGTTATTACTGTTCTGGCTGTTGTTCTGATAATTGTTTGAACTTGTCATTTTTTCTACCTCCAAAGCTATTGTTTTAAGTTACACAGTTATTATGTCTGATATATATTTTTTTATTCTTTGATAGCAATTATATAATTTTAATTTTTTTACAAAAAAACAGTTGCATTTTTCGACACTTTATATTAAAATAAATTCGTAAAAAGAAATAACCCTTCAAATGTTTCTTTTTATGTTATAACCCCTTATTAAT
>CAMENQ010000185.1 GCA_945928585.1 uncultured Roseburia sp.
CAAAGACCTATTATTATAAATAATTTTTCTGATAAATGAATTTTATTTACAATAAAACAGCATAAAAATATGTTTAGACTGCAAAGTACCACCATTATCCAGACATTTTTCAGTTTAGACTGTGATATTATTTTTGCAAGCATTGCCCATGCCGTATATGTAATTAATAATAAAAATATATATTCCCTCATATTGCACCTGTTTATTTATTTTTATACGAAACTGCACTTTTAGCAGCTTCGTATAATCTTTTATCTTTTATTATATAAATCGTACTCCATATATGATTTCTCAAAAGACTTCTTCCTGTCTCTTGCCACCTTGATTTTTTCACCGTTTAAATCAATTATTCCCTTTTCATAGCCTGTCACTGCCAAAAAGCTTATAACAGTCTTTCTGTCTGTCTGAAAAAATAAGGATAAATCCAGTTCATTCATCATATTTTTTAATGATGTTTCTTTTCTGAAAACATTATCTAATGCCTGTATGCATACATATCCGTTATATGCTGTTATTTTTTCTATATCTTTTTCCATTATTGTATACAGGTTTCTGCTGTTGTACACCTGAAGCTGCCGTTTTCCTATAGTTTTTTTCTTTATTATGTCAAGGGAAATCCTTACATCTTCTTCCTTATATGGCTTTGTTATAAAATCTTTTACGCCTATATGAATGCTTTCCCTTATTTTTTCACTGTGACCTGTAGCCATAATAATTATTATTTCAGAATTTTTCTCCATAAGGCTTCGGCCGATTTCAATGCCGTCCTCATTTGGCATTTCAATATCTAAAAATACTGCGTCATCATCATCTGTGCTTTCCAAAAGTTCCTTCCCTGATGTAACTGTTTTTATATTAATTTCCATACCCTTTTCAGAAGCTATGGATTCGATAACTTCTTTTAAATTTTCAGCCACAGGAAGCTCATCATCGCAAATACATATATTCATTTATTATACTTCTCCATTTTTTGCATATCATAAATATTATATTATAAATTATTCTCTCTTAAATACTTCTGATACATCTCCTCAATACGTTCCAAATCTTCCTTACGTAAATCTCCAATCTTAAAAATAAAACTTTCCTGAGAAAGTAAAAATACTTTTGAAACTCTTGCTGTTGATGCCAATCTGAGATTGGCTTCCTGCCAATATAAGATTGGTGTATCATACGGGTCTTGTTTTCTTGGTGAATGTTTTGTGATTTTTACAGCTAAAACCCCTAGAGTATTCTCATCTAATACAATAACCGGTCTGTTAATAGTCTGCGAATTATCCTCTTCTAATGGAAACTCTACAAACCAGACTTCTCCTTTGTTGTACATAGTTAAATACCCCTCTCTTTTTTCATCTGTTCAAACATATCATCCCATTCTGTTTCATCTCTCCATTCATCATCTTTATCAATAACTGCTTTTCCTTCAGAATTATATTTTGTATTTTTCATTGCAAGCTGATATGTTTTTTTATCATAATTTCCGTTGATCAGTCTAGGCTGAAATGGCAAAGCCTGTTCTCTTACTGCCTGCTTAGCTGCAAGCGTAAAGAATGTCGTCATATCCATTCCAAGATTAGACATTAAATCTTGAAGCTGCATTTTTAATTTTTCATCAATTCTCATTGTTACATTTGTGTTTGCCATAATATCACTCCTTCCTTATTAATATTATAGTTTCCATTCTCGTCTTTGTCAATACATTGTTATAACAATGCACAAGACTTTTATTAAAGTTTTAATTTAAAAATGCAAAAATAGCTTTTACGTCTATTTTTGCATTTTTTACATATCATATTTAATATTATATTGATGCTGTAATTTATTTAGCAACAATGTTTACAATTCTTCCCGGAACATATATTTCCTTTACTACGTTTCCGCTAAGCTTATCTCCAAGTGCTTCCTTCGCCTTAGCAATAACGTCGTCCTTTGCCATATCCTTATCTATGTCCATTGTAACCTTTGTTTTTCCGTTTATCTGAACTGCTATTTCTATTGTAGACTCTACAGTCTTTGCCTCGTCATATTCAGGCCATTTAGCTTCGTACAGTCTTCCGCCATAGTTCATTGTCTCCCAAAGTTCCTCTGTCATATGAGGCGCTACAGGGTTTAACAGTGTAATGAGAGTCTTAAATTCGCCTCTTGTTACCTTACCTGCCTTATAGAAATCATTTATAAGAGACATCATTGCTGCAATAGCCGTATTAAACTTAAGGTTTTCAAAATCATAAGATACCTTCTTAATGGTCTGGTGCATCTTTGTTTCCATTTCTTTTGAGTAGCTGTCTTCATCAGTCATTATGTCCTGAAGCTTCCATACTCTCTCCAAAAATCTTCTACAGCCCTTTACACCCTCCTGTGACCATGATGCACTTAAATCAAATGCTCCGATAAACATCTCATAAGTACGAAGTGTATCTGCTCCAAATTCATTTACTATATCGTCAGGATTTACTACGTTTCCTCTTGACTTTGACATCTTTTCGCCGTTTTCACCGAGTATCATGCCATGGGATGTTCTTTTCTGATATGGCTCCTTTGTTGGCACTATTCCATTGTCATATAAAAATCTGTGCCAGAATCTTGAATAAAGAAGGTGAAGTGTAGTATGCTCCATTCCTCCGTTATACCAGTCTACAGGCAGCCAGTACTTAAGTGCTTCTTTGCTTGCAAGCTCTTTTGTATTTTTAGGGTCTGTATATCTTAAGAAATACCATGATGAGCCTGCCCACTGAGGCATGGTGTCTGTCTCTCTCTTTGCAGGGCCTCCGCAGCATGGACATGTGGTGTTTACCCAGTCTGTCATGGCTGCCAAAGGTGATTCACCGTCATCTGTAGGCATATAGCTTTCTACCTCAGGAAGTAAAAGCGGTAAATCCTTTTCTGAAAGAGGTACATATCCGCATTTTTCACATTTTACAATAGGGATAGGCTCGCCCCAGTATCTCTGTCTTGAAAATACCCAGTCACGAAGTTTGTAATTTACCTTGCTGTGTCCGATTCCTTTTTCTTCAAGATATTCTATTATTTTAGCCTTTGCTTCCTTTACTTCAAGTCCGTTTAAGAACTCTGAATTTACAAGCTTGCCTGTAGCTACATCCGTAAATGCTGCCTCCTGCACATTTTCACCGCCTGCTACTACCTCTATAATAGGAAGTCCGAATTTCTTCGCAAACTCCCAGTCTCTTTCATCATGGGCAGGAACTGCCATTATGGCACCTGTACCATATGACATAAGAACATAGTCAGAAATCCATATAGGAATTTCCTTGCCATTTACAGGATTTACGGCTGATATGCCGCCAAGAACAACACCTGTCTTTTCCTTAGCCAGCTCTGTACGCTCAAAATCTGATTTTTTTGAAGCCATTTCCCTGTAGGCTGTTATGTCATCCCAGTTTGTTATCTCGTCTTTATATTTGTCAATAAGCGGATGCTCAGGTGATACTACCATATATGTGGCACCAAATAATGTATCCGGTCTTGTGGTGTATACTGTAAGCTTTTCATCCTTATCCTTAAGCTTAAAATCTACTTCTGCACCCTGTGAACGTCCTATCCAGTTTTTCTGTGATACCTTTACCTTCTCAATGTAATCTACTTCATCAAGTCCTTCTATAAGCTTTTCTGCATAATCGGTAATCTTAAGCATCCACTGGCTCTTTACTTTTCTTACAACCTCGCTTCCGCATCTCTCACAGACACCGTTTACTACTTCCTCATTTGCAAGACCAACCTTACATGATGTACACCAGTTTATAGGCATCTCTTTCTTGTATGCAAGTCCGGCATTAAAAAGTTTTAAGAATATCCACTGTGTCCAGTGATAATATTCAGGGTCTGTTGTATTTATTTCTCTGTCCCAGTCAAAGGAATAGCCAAGTGAATGAAGCTGCTCCTTAAATCTTTTTACATTGTTTGCCGTAACTATCTTTGGATGTATTTTATTCTTTATGGCATAATTTTCTGTAGGAAGTCCGAATGCATCCCAGCCCATAGGGTAAAGTACATTATATCCCTGCATTCTGCGTTTTCTTGCTACTATATCAAGCGCAGTATATGGTCTTGGATGTCCTACGTGAAGTCCCTGTCCTGACGGATATGGAAACTCTACAAGTGCATAGAATTTTGGCTTGCTGTAGTCATCTGTTGCAGCAAATGATTTCTCGTCATCCCATATTTTCTGCCATTTTTTCTCTATTACTTTCGGGTTATACATTTTTTCCATGATTTTCCTCCTGCGGTTACTGTTTTAATGCTTAATGCAATTCTGTCAACTGTCGGATTAAACGACAATTCATATCTTTTAATTTTAGGCATTATGTAGGGTTTTGTCAATGGTTTTTAAACAAACTTCTCTATTATCTCCTGCACCCTGCCTATTATATCAAGGCTTTCTTTCACGTCATCCGTCTCCATACTGTGTCCAAGGCCTTCTAACTGATAAAGCTTAACTCCTTTTTCATCACAGAAGCTTTTTAGTGCGTCCTTGTCCAAAAATCGGTCATTTGTTCCTGCTATAACTATACTGTCCTTCCCTTCTATGTATGGCAGTGTTTCAGGAAGCGGCGTAATATAAACATTTCTTATGTTTTTAAGCTTAAGTGTTTCCCTTGCATAACCTGCCATAACAGTACCTACGCTTTTTGATACAAAAACCACCTCATCATAATTTTCCAGTTCCTTTGCCTGTATTGTAGCTATAACGTAATCTTTTGCATTTTCTATGTCCTCAGGTATGGTGGTATTGTTTTTCTCCTCCCTGTGTCTGGCATAATGCAGAAATGCCCTGTCATATCCTTTCTTGCTGCATACAAAATCTGCAAAGTATAAAAGCGGACAGTCTACGCTGTATCTTCTCCCCGGAAAAAATACTGCTATCTTTTTACCCATTATTTATCTCTCCTTTTTATTTTATTAACGCCAAAAGGCCTCATGAATATCTGTTTAAAATAAAACAGCAAGGTATATTGTACCTTTTTTTGCCATACAATACAAGTTACTTTCACTTTTTTTACACAAATTTAATTTAATATGTTATAATTTTAATTAGGTGTCGTGTTAATCTGACACTTACAGTTTTACAAAAAAATGTAGTTTTTCTCATATGGGTTTTGTGTCTGCGCAAACCTGACACAAACTCTATAAACTTTAAAAATATGCGCAGAAATGA
>CAMENQ010000186.1 GCA_945928585.1 uncultured Roseburia sp.
TTATACATACCATCAACAGCATTTCTGACTTCTTCAACATTCTTTTCATTTACAAGTATTTCTGCCGTACATTCTCTTGGAATGGCATTGTCCTTTGTTCCGCCTTTTATGCTTATACATTCTATATACACATGGCTTGAAATCTCCCTTAAAACTCTTGCCATTATAATATTTGCATTTCCACGCTTTTTATCTATCTCCACGCCGGAGTGTCCGCCTTTAAGTCCGTCTACCCTCACAGTGCATTTTATACCTTCTGTCATAACGGTACGATATGAAATATTTGCACTTACCTTGGCTCCTCCTGCACATCCTGCTACAAATATGCCTTCATCCTCCGAATCAAGATTAAGCATATATTTTCCCTGTATGTCTGACATATCCAGTTCTCTTGCACCATCCATACCGGTTTCCTCATCTATTGTAAATATAACCTCCAATGCCGGATGACTGATATCTCTGCTGTCAAGTAAGGCAAGACCATATGCCACGGCAATACCGTCATCTCCGCCCAGTGTGGTATCCTCTGCTTTTATAAATCCATCCTCAACATAAAGCTTAAGTCCGTCTTTCATAAAATCATGATTACTGCCCGGCTTTTTCTCTGCTACCATATCCAGATGTCCCTGTATAATAACTCCTGCATCCTGCTCTCTGCCTTCTGTTGCAGGTTTTTTTATAATTACGTTTCCCAAATCATCCTGTCTTACATAAAGTCCTCTTTCCTTAGCAAAGTTTACACAGTAATCACTTACTGCCTTAGTATTTCCTGAACCTCTTGGTATCATGGAAATATCCTCAAAATATTTTAAAACATCCTTTGGCTCAAAATTTTCCAAAACTCTCATTTTTTTCCTCCATTCTGAAGTTTTATAATTTATATCATAGTTTTTTTTATTTTAAATATATATTAATAATACATACTATCACAGGAATACATAATGAAAAAGAAATTTTTGCATTTCCTTATTATAGCTGCATTTTTTATTATGCTTTTTTTATCCTCTGCCACAAAGGAAGGTGCCTTAAATGGTTTAAATCTGTGGTTTTTTACCATTGTTCCCACACTGCTTCCTTTTATGTTTATATCTTCTATCATCGTGGAAACTGGCAGCTACCGCATTATTACTGATTTACTTGGATATATTATGAAGCCGGTATTTCATCTTCCTAAAGCTGCCGCTTATCCTTTCCTTATTGGAATGCTGTGTGGATTTCCCATGGGCAGCAAAATAACAGCTGATATGGTTAAAGCAAATAAGCTGTCCGTTCAAAACGGAAATGTGCTTTTAACCTTCTGTAACAATATAAGTCCTCCTTTTATCATTAGCTTTGTAACCTTCCATGTGCTTGGAATCTCAGGCATTGAAGGAAGAATTGTTATTTTTATTATGCTTATAAGCCCTATAGTCACGGGTTTTATAACTTCAAGAATTATTCCTCTTATGACATCCGCCTGTACTTATAGTGTTTCAGACAGCCGGACTTTACAAAATATTACTGCACATAATGATGATTATTCTCCATCACATGGCTTTTCAATTGATAAATGTATAATATCAAGTATGCAAAACGTAGTAAAGCTTGGAGGATATATTATTATCTTTTCAATAATGTGCAGCCTCACACAGTATATTCTTCATAATGAATACATATATGCAACTGTATCCGGACTGCTTGAAATCACTTCGGGCTTAAATGCATTTGTATCGATTCCTCTGTCCCTGAAAAAAATATATACTGTATGTATTTTATCTTCCTTTGGCGGCATATGCACAATAGCCCAGACGATGTGTATGACAAACGGCTCACATTTAAGTATACGACTGTACATTGTCGGTAAGCTTTTAAACTGCCTTGTAACATTTATTCTTTTAGCTGTAATCATATAGCTACAGCAGAAAACACAAAACAGAGAAATACCCCTGACCTTATGTCCTTTGTATTTCTCTGTAATGCTTTCTTATATTATGTATCATTCCTCATCATCAAGGTCTATAGGAACTGTATAATCTTCATAATCTGTATTTCCTGAATCTGCAGCCTTTACAGTTGAATCCTTCTGTTCAGGCTCTTCCTCCTCAGGATTTAATTCATTTCTGTTTGCTGCTACTATTTCAAGACTTTGTGTAAGTGATTTCATCATTACATCATATCTTGCATTAAAGTTTTCTATAGAATGAGCTATAAGATTTTCAAGATTTGCAAGGCTTTCATCTGTATACTGCATAGCACCCATACGTATATTGTTTGCATCCTCTGTTGCCCTGTCCAGTATCTCCTGTGCATGTTCAGTAGCCTGCTGTACTATGTCATTTGCCTGAATATATGCCTGTTGCATAATTTCATGCTCGCTTACAAGTTCACTTGTCTGCTCCTTTGCTTCATTGAGCATAGCCTCTGCACGCTCCTTTGCTTCGTTAAGGATGGCATCACGATTGCTAATCATACGCTGATATTTCTTTATCTCCTCCGGAGTTTTTAACCTAAGTTCTGCCAAAAGCTCTTCCAGTTCCTCCTTATTTACGATAATTTTCGTGGAAGAAAGAGGCACGAAGCCACACTGGTCGATAAATTCCTCTATTTCCGTAATAATCTGTTCAATCTTACTCATCTTTTCTATCCTTTCCATAGGTTTTATATCTGTCATATACTTTTTTTATAACAGGCTCAGGCACAAATCTGCTGATGTCTCCTCCTAAGGAGGCCACTTCCTTTACTATGCTTGAGCTGAGATATGAATAATCTATACTTGTAGTTAAAAATAAAGTATCTATCTGCGGATTTAAGACTCTGTTAGTCTGTGCCATCTGTAATTCATATTCAAAATCAGTAATGGCTCTAAGTCCTCTTATGATTACATTTGCATTTTGTTTTTTTGCAAAATCAACTGAAAAGCCATCAAATGACATTACTCTGACATTTTTCAGTTCACCGCAAACTTCCCTTAACATATTAACACGTTCATCGATAGAAAACAACGGTGATTTTGAACTATTTATCAAAACTCCCACAATTATCTCGTCAAATATCTTCGATGCTCTCGTTATAACGTCAATATGGCCTAATGTAACCGGATCAAAACTGCCCGGATAAATTGCTCTGCTCATAATGTCCTTATCTCCTAAGATTTTTTAGACACAAAAATGTGCTTATTTGTTTTATATGTTTTTATTTTATCAATATAAAAGCCTAATTCCTCTATGTATTCTGTCTGAGTTTCCAATGAAGCTTCTATTATTATTGTCGTATATTCATCAACAAGATCCGTATTTTTAAGTGCTGTCAGCACATCCTTTTCATAAAGGTGATTATATGGCGGATCCATAAATATAAAGTCATATGGCCGTTCACCTTTTACCTGCATGGTTTTTACTGCCTGCACTGCATCCATATTTATAATACGTGACTGTTCTTCCATTTTGGTTTTTTTTAAGTTTTGCCTTATGCAGCTTAAGGCACTGCTGTTATTTTCAACAAATGTACAAAAAGCAGCTCCTCTGCTGAGTGCCTCTATTCCTATACCGCCACTTCCACTAAATAAATCAAGAAACCTGCAGTCGTATAACTCGCTGTTAATCATATTAAAAAGTGTCTCTTTTATTCTGTCGGTGGTAGGTCTTGTATTAAGTCCCTCCGGTGTAACAAGCTGTATCCTTCTTGCTTTTCCTGCTATAACTCTCATAAAATCCCCTTAATCATTTCGAGGACAGGTAATAAACCTGTCCCCGATATTCCATTTACTAATTTTTAACGTAAAAGAATGACTTCATAGAAGAATAATTTAAGTCTCTGTAATTCATAATCTGTTCAGTGCTTCCAATAAATAAGTAACCACCGCTTCTAAGAGACGCATTAAACTTCTTATAAATATCTTCCTTAGCTTTCTCAGTAAAGTATATGAGAACATTTCTGCATACAATTAAATCAAGATCCCTAGGATATGCATCCTTTAAAAGATTATGCTCTTTAAACTCTACACATGCTTTAATTTCAGGTGCTATCTGATAATTAGACAAACCTACTTTTGTAAAATATTTATCTTTCAAATCTGTAGGAAGTCCCGCAAGGCTTTTCTGGTTATATAAACCTGCCTTTGCCTTTTCAAGAACCTGCTTGTCTATATCAGTAGCAAAAATCTTTATTTTACTTAATGGCATATACCTTGAAAGAAGCATTACAAGTGAATATGGCTCATCTCCCGTGGAGCATGCAGCACTCCATATCTTTATGTTGTTTCCGGAATGCTCAATAAGTTTCGGCAAAACCTCTGTCTCAAGAATTTTCCACTGTTCAGGATTTCTCCAAAACTCTGACACGTTAATAGTGAGATAGTTTACAAACTCCTCAAACATATCACCCTTCTTTGTAAGTTCCTTCACAAAATCCTCATAATTTGATATTTTGTGTTTTGCAATCAGAGTGTCTATACGACGTTTCATCTGCTTTTCTTTATATGAGTTTAAGTCTATACTCGTAAGTTTAAAAACCTGTGATTTAAACTGTTCGTAATCCATACTCTCACTCCTCTTTATAGTTTTTTACAGCATATTTATGCTATTATTCTTCCTCTGTCTGCTCAACAGTCTCTTCTGTATCTGCTTCGAGTGCCTTTCTGCTAAGGCTTATCTTCTTATCTTCCTCGTTGAAATCTACTACCTTTGCTTCGATTTCTTCGCCAATCTTAAGAACATCTGATGGTTTTTCAACATGTTCCTTTGAAATCTGTGAAACATGAAGAAGTGCATCTATACCAGGCTCAAGTTCAACAAATGCACCAAAGTCTGTCATTCTGGCTACCTTGCCTTTTACTACGTTTCCTACGGCATATTTTGTAGCTGCATTAACCCATGGATTTGTCTCATCAAACTTAAGACTTAATGCAATCTTTGCTCCGTTTACTTCTTTAACAAGAGCCTTAACCTTATCTCCAACCTTAAATACTTTCTTTGGATGCTCTACCCTTCCCCATGACATCTCTGAGATGTGAAGAAGTCCGTCTAATCCGCCAAGATCAATGAATGCGCCAAAGTCTGTTACATTCTTTACTGTACCTTCTACAACCTGTCCTTCTGCAATTTTTGAAAGAAGCTCAGCCTGTGCTGCTTTCTTAGCCTCAACAAGAAGCTGCTTTCTGTCACCGATAATTCTTCTTCTCTTAGGATTA
>CAMENQ010000187.1 GCA_945928585.1 uncultured Roseburia sp.
AATATCACCTGCTTTTACATAGTCGCCTTCTTTTATTCCGGCTGCGTATGAATAAAGATGTGCATAATAATAATATACATCATTTTCTGAACGAATACCAATGCGGTATCCGCCAAGTTCCAGCCAGCCTATATTCTCAACCACACCATCACATACACTTATGACAGGATACCGCCCTCTGAGATTGTCAGGTGTCATAATGTCACAACCCTCATGAATTCTTTCACCTCCATATGTTCTTGCAGAGCCATAAGAGTCTGTATAATAGAATTCTTCATCATCATAAGATACAGCCACCGGAAAAAAAAGTGCATCATCAAATCTGTCATCAGACAGATAATCTCCATAAATATATTCTTTGCTTAAATATTCAGTTTTGCCTGTTCCTCCGCTATGTTCAGCGGAAGTCATTTTATCTGTTATAATTGCTATAGCCGAAAAGAGATATAAAAGTACTATTATATATATTAATCTGCTCTCATTACTTCTGCTACACTTAATAAATCTGTTGCAAATGGAAGTTATCATAATTTGCACCGAATCAAGGCTTTTTACACCTTCCTTAAATGGCTTTTATCTATTATATGAATATAGCACCGTAAAAATTCGGTGCTATTCCAAGTATTATTCCCAGTATAGTTCCAATATGTCGCCATCAGTTATCTCAGATGAAAATTCGCATTTTTCACCATTTCTTTTTGTTATAAGGTCTGTTCCTTTTGCCTCACTTGTATCAAATGCATATACATCCAGAACATCAACAAAAAGATAGCTGCTTTTCTTATCAAGTTTTACCGGTGTTTCATTTATTGTAACATTTATGGTAACCTTCTCCTGTGCAGCTTTTACTTTTTCTTCTTCTCTTGCTTTTATCTCAGCTTCAAGAGCTTCCTTTGCGGCAATGGCATCCCTTTCTGCCTTTGTTACATAATTTTCATCATATTCCAAATCATCAAATTTTACTTCTTTTTCCTTTATGACAATTTTAAATTCCGAATATATAGGCTCATCCTCTGCTGATTTATGTCCATTTACATATATATCTTTACTTTCAGTGTTTATATCCATAAACTGCATAAGCTGTGACAACATATAATAATCAGGTATGCTTATGTCATCACCTTCTTTTATGTCATATGAGCCTGTAACAAGCTGTCCGTTTGCCAGTGCCATTCTCGGACATTCCACAGGCTTTTCATTTACAATAAACTTAAGCTTGTGATTGTAATCTGACAGTCTGTCGATAGTATATGCGGCATCCGGTCCTTCAACGGACGGAATAATATTAATTTTATCATTCTTATCTATTCGTGTATTAATATTTGCTTCTTTTTCATTGACTGTAATAACAGCACCATCACCCATCTCTCCGCGGATAATTTTTGGTGTGCCATTATATGTAAATGTAAGCTCTTTTCCACGTTTTGGGAAAAGATCAGCATTTGGAACACCTGCCTGCATAAGTCCATCCACTACAGTCAGTTTATCATTGTCATACAGCTTTATACGCTTATCATTTACCGTTATGACAATGAAGTTGTTTTTCTGATTGTAGTAGTTTATACATATGCCTATAGGTGTAACTAAAAGAGGATCTTTTTTTACACCCTCCATAAGGAAGTTTACATCACCTAAAACCTCCTCACCACGAAGTGCAACCCTCTCCTTTGGAAGCTTAAGTGCTTCTGCAAGACTTTGTGTAAAGCCAAATGCCTTTCCGCCGCCTCCAACCACAAAAACGGCACTTACTGATTTTCCTCCGTTTAATTCCTTTATCTTTAAGGCTATTTCTTTAGTAATGGAATCAACTGTTTCCTTATACATTTTTCTTACCTCTTCGGCAGAGGTTTTCTGTACAAGTCCCATAATATCTTTATATGATATCTGCTTTTTCAAAAGGGATGCCCGTTTTATTTTTTCAGCAGTCTGAAAATCCACAAGACATTTATGTACAATATTTTCAGTGATTTCATCTCCTGCATGTGGAATCATTCCATATGCTATAATGCTTCCATCCTTTGTAATACAGATATCACTTGTTCCTGCACCAACATCTACAAGTGCAATATTTAAAAGCCTGTACTGCTCAGGAATAGCTACGTTTATGGCAGCTATAGGCTCCAAAGTAAGACTGGCTACATTTAAGCCTGCAATATCTACTGATGAATATAAGCCCTCCACTACCTCATAAGGAAGAAAAGTAGCAAGTATGTCAGCACCTATTTTCTTAGCCTTGTGGCCTTCAAGGTTATTTATTACATAGTCATTCATAAAATATCTGACTGCAGTATAGCCGACACAATAAAATGATACATCAGGAAAATCATTTTTCATAATTTCATAGGCCTTTTCTATTCCAAGAAGGTCAAGGGAATATATTTCCTCATCATTTACGGCTTCATCATCAGAACGCTCTGTTTCTACGTGAACTGTTACTGTCTTAAGAACACGGCCGGCTGCCGCAATACATACATCAGTAAGCTTTCTGCCAAGCTGGCTTTCAAGTTCTCTCTTTACAAGACCGATAGACTCTCCTACCTTTCCAATGTCATGTATCTGTCCATCCAACATAGCACGTGTATCATGTTCTTTTACATAATGTGCTATAACATTAAATTTTCCCTTGTCCATATATCCTACGGAACCAACAAGACTTCTTGTACCTATATCAAGTCCGAATACAACATGCTCCGGATATCCTTTGTTTTCTGCCATTTTTCTCTCACTTCCTGTTTTTTACTTGTATATAATATTACCTCTGCAATCTGTGTTTCAGTATAATCGGTGTCTTTGCTGTTGTCTATAACAATCTGACAATTTTTTCTGAATTTCTCATCTGAAAGCTGGTTTGCTATAATGCTTTCCGCCTTTTCCACCGAATATCCCCGGGAATTCATAAGCCTTTCAATACGGATATTTTTATCTGTATAAATATACCATAATTCATCACATATATCCGTATAGCCTGCTTCTATAAAAAGTGCTGCCTCTACTGCTATAAGCTTATTTTTATCCGATGAGCTTATAGCTTTTATTTCTTTTTTTATGGCTTCCTTTACAAGAGGATGTACTATTCCGTTCAGCTTTTCAAGCTTTTCTTTATTGTTAAATACGATTTGTCCAAGCTTTTTACGGTCAATACATCCGTCATCTGATATTACCTCATCACCAAAATAATCCCTGACTTTTTCATATGCCTGTCCGAAAGGCTCCATAAGCCTGTGGGCTACCTTGTCGGCATCAATAATATGTGCATTATATTTTTTATTTAAAACATCTAAAACCGTGCTTTTTCCACAGCCTACGCCTCCTGTTATACCTATAACCATATTAGTGTGCCTCCAGCCAGTTATCACCATTTTTCATATCTATTTCAAGAGTAACCTTAAGGTTTGCTGCATTCATCATGGCATCCCTTACGATTTCTTCCACCAGGGAAAGTTCTTCCTTATCAGCTTCGATAAGTATTTCATCATGAACCTGAAGTACAAGTCTTGATTTAAGTTTCCTGTCCCTAAAGGCTCTGTAAACATTTATCATGGCAATTTTCATTATGTCAGCCGCTGTTCCCTGTATGGCAGAATTCATTGCTGCTCTTTCTCCAAATGAGCGCTGCATAAAGTTGCTTGATTTAAGCTCCGGTATAGGCCGTTTTCTTCCAAATAACGTAGTTACATAGCCCTTTTCCTTTGCTTTTTCTACTGTACCGTCAAGAAAGCTTTTTACCTGGGGATATGTTTCAAAATATTGATTTATATACTCGGCTGCTTCTTTTCTGCCGATATTTAAGTCCTGACTAAGTCCAAAAGAACTTATGCCGTATACAATACCAAAGTTTACTGCTTTTGCCCTGCTTCTTATCTGTGGTGTAACCTCATCTAAAGGAAGCTTAAAAACCTGTGCTGCCGTAATTTTGTGTATATCCTGTTCGCTGTTATATGCTTCAATAAGATTTTCATCTCCTGACATATGAGCAAGTATTCTAAGCTCAATCTGAGAATAATCGGCATCTACAAGTGTACAGCCATTTTTGGGTATAAATACTTTTCTGAAACGCTTTCCCATCTCCATACGGATAGGAATGTTTTGAAGGTTTGGCTCAGTACTGCTTATTCGTCCTGTAGCAGTAATGGTCTGATTAAAGGTACCATGTATGCGGTCATCATAGCTTATATATCCCACAAGTCCGTCTGCATATGTGCTTTTAAGTTTTGTAAGCTGTCTGTATTCAAGGATTTTATTTATAATCGGATAATCCGGTGCAAGCTTTTCAAGAACATCTGCACTTGTAGAATATCCTGTTTTTGTCTTTTTACCGCCTGGAAGCCCCATTTTTCCAAACAGGATTTCACCGAGCTGTTTTGGGGAATTAATATTAAACTGCTCCCCAATTTCCTCATATATTTCTTTTTCTGTCTTTTTAATAATGTCATTTAAAATACATGAGTATTCTTTTAAATCTGTGGCATCTACAAGTATGCCGTTTTTCTCCATTTCATACAATACATATATAACCGGATATTCTATATCCATATAAAGATTGTACATATCATTTTCCATAAGCTTATCATATAAGGCTTCTGCTGCATTTGACGAAACAAACGATTCATTGCAGGTATACATAATATATTTATGTCTATCCAGAGAATACATTTCAAAATCAGACATTTTTCCTACTAGTTCTTCTCTTGTTTTAAGTGTTATGCCCATTGTTTCTCTTGCAACATCACTACATGTATATGCATCCTTAAGAGGATTTAACAGATAGGAGCATATGGCAAGGTCACATATTCCCTTTTTATTTTCTATGGCAAGGGATGGTATATTTAATTCTTCTGTTTTATGGAGCAGCTCTTTTAAATTGAAAACTGCCATTTTACCTGATGAAGCAATAAGCTCTAAAAGTCTGCTTATATGTTCTTTAGTTATTGTTTCATTATTTTCAATATAGTAAATTTTATCACCAAATGCAATAGTAATTGCATGTATATTTAACTGTTCAAAATAATTATAATATACACCTATGGACGCTCCCTTATCGGAGATGCTTTTGGTCAGGTTGTTTAATGTTTCCTTATCGGAAATTTCCGTAAGCATTTCTTCAAAATTCAGTTCTTTTTCT
>CAMENQ010000188.1 GCA_945928585.1 uncultured Roseburia sp.
TATATGGAGATAAAAAATGGAAGTGAAGCATCTATTGTACCTACAGATATTGAAATTGAATTAGTATCTGAAAACACTTCAACGGCAGATGCCATAAAGGATGCAGCATTAAACACACTTATGGGCATAAGTATTGTAGTTGTGATGCTTACACTGATTTCATTTATTATTTCACTGTTTAAATATATACCTAAGCTGCAGGACAAGCTTTCAAAGAAAAAGAAACCAGATGTATATGTTGAGAAAACAGAGGAAAAAGTAGTAGCACAGATTATAGAGAAGGAAGAGTTAAGTGACGATACTGAGCTGGTAGCAGTGATTACTGCTGCCATATGTGCGGCAACGGGAGCATCAGGTGACAGCTTTGTAGTAAGATCAATTAGAAAATCAAGATTTAGATAATGGAGGACAGACAAAATGAAAAATTATAGAATTACAGTAAATGGCAATGTATATGATGTAACTGTTGAGGAAACAGGCAGCAGTGCATCTGCACCCGTTCATACAGCACCTGTAGCAGCACCAAAGGCAGCACCTGCACCGGCGGCAGCACCTGTGGCATCAGGAGCAGAAGGTTCAGTTAAGATTTCTGCACCTATGCCGGGTAAGGTATTGTCAATAAAGACTTCTGTAGGAACAAAGGTTACAAAGGGACAGGTTATTATGGTACTTGAAGCTATGAAGATGGAAAACGAAATCGTGGCTCCTGAGGATGGAACAGTAGCAGGCATTAACGTAAATGAAGGTGCATCAGTAGAAGCAGGTGCAGTCTTAGCTACTTTAAACTAATTGCAAAATAACAAAATACACATTTAATTACTTTATATTTTGCAAGAAATAAAGGAGGATAAGACATGGATTACGTTCTTGATACATTGAGCAATCTTATACACCAGACAGCGTTTTTTAACCTGACATGGGGTAATTATGTTATGATTTTAGTAGCATGCGTATTTCTCTATCTGGCCATTAAGAAACAGTACGAGCCGCTTTTGCTGGTTCCGATTGCTTTCGGTATGCTTTTAGTCAACATCTATCCGGATATTATGATTACTCCGGAGGAGGCTGAAAACGGTGTAGGCGGTTTGTTACATTATTTTTATTTACTTGATGAGTGGAGTATTTTACCATCACTCATATTCCTTGGAGTAGGTGCTATGACAGATTTCGGTCCTCTTATAGCGAATCCAAAGAGCTTTTTACTTGGTGCGGCAGCACAGTTTGGTATTTATATAGCATATTTCCTTGCTATTTTCTTAGGCTTTAATGACAAGGCAGCGGCAGCCATATCCATTATCGGTGGTGCCGATGGCCCGACTTCCATATTCCTGGCAGGAAAGCTTGGACAGACAGGCCTGATGGGACCTATAGCAGTGGCGGCATATTCATATATGTCACTTGTTCCTATTATACAGCCGCCTATTATGAAGCTTCTTACTACAGAAAAAGAAAGAAAAATCAAGATGGAGCAGTTAAGACCTGTTACAAAGCTTGAGAAAATACTTTTCCCTATTATTGTAACAATAGTTGTATGTCTTATATTGCCTACTACAGCACCACTTGTAGGTATGCTTATGTTAGGTAATTTATTCAGGGAATCAGGAGTAGTTAAGCAGCTTACAGAGACAGCATCAAATGCACTTATGTACATAGTTGTTATTCTTCTTGGTACATCAGTCGGAGCATCTACAAGTGCAGAGGCATTTCTTAACTGGGATACAATCAAGATAGTATTCTTAGGACTTGTGGCATTTGCCTGTGGTACGGCTGCAGGTGTCCTCATAGGAAAGATTATGTGCAAGGCTACGGGAGGAAAGATAAATCCTCTGATTGGTTCGGCCGGAGTATCTGCAGTGCCTATGGCAGCAAGAGTTTCACAAAAGGTTGGTTCAGAAGCAGATCCTACGAATTTCCTTCTGATGCACGCTATGGGACCAAATGTTGCAGGTGTTATCGGTACGGCAGTGGCAGCCGGTACATTTATGGCAATATTCCTATAAGCGGTACTTGAATTGCAAAGGATTACAATAGATTGAAAGGAGAACAATAAAATGGCTGAGAAAAAACCAATTAAAATAACTGAAACAGTTCTGCGTGATGCCCATCAGTCCCTGATTGCCACCCGTATGACAACAGAGCAGATGTTACCAATCATAGAAAAAATGGACAAGGTTGGATACCATTCAGTAGAATGCTGGGGAGGTGCAACTTTTGATGCATCACTTAGATTTTTGAAGGAAGATCCGTGGGAAAGACTTAGAAAACTAAGAGACGGATTTAAGAATACAAAGCTTCAGATGCTTTTCAGAGGACAGAATATTTTAGGATACCGTCATTATGCAGATGATGTGGTTGAATATTTTGTACAGAAATCTATAGCAAATGGTATAGATATAATCCGTATTTTCGACTGCTTAAATGATATGAGAAATCTTGAATGTGCAGTTAAGGCAGCCATAAAAGAGAAGGGACATGCACAGGTAGCACTGTCCTACACATTGGGAGAAGCTTATACTCTTGAATATTGGAAGGACATAGCAAAGAGAATAGAAGATATGGGTGCCCATTCATTATGCTTAAAGGATATGGCGGGACTTCTTCTTCCTTATGAGGCTACAGAACTGATTTCTGCATTAAAGGAAACAGTAAGTATTCCTATTCAGCTTCATACACATTACACATCAGGTGTGGCATCAATGACATACCTTAAGGCAGTAGAGGCAGGAGTAGATGTTATAGATACGGCTATGTCACCATTTGCTCTTGGAACAAGCCAGCCGGCTACAGAGGTTATGGTAGAGACATTTAAGGGTACACCATACGATACAGGCTTTGACCAGAGTTTACTTGCTGAGATAGCAGATTATTTCAGACCGATGAGAGAGGAAGCACTTAAGACAGGTCTTTTAAATCCAAAGGTTCTTGGAGTAAATATAAAAACACTTCTTTATCAGGTACCTGGCGGTATGCTTTCAAATATGGTATCACAGCTTGCAGAAATGCACGCAGAGGATAAGTATCAGGAGGTGCTTGAGGAGGTTCCTAGAGTGCGTAAGGATTTAGGTGAGCCGCCTCTTGTTACACCGTCATCACAGATAGTCGGAACTCAGGCTGTATTTAATGTAATTAACGGCGAGAGATATAAGGTTGCCACAAAGGAAACAAAGGCAGTATTAAGCGGTGAGTACGGTGCGACAGTTAAGCCGTTTAATCCGGAGGTACAGAAGAAGGTTATAGGAGACAAGGAGCCTATTACCTGCAGACCTGCAGACCTGATAGAAAATGAACTTCCAAAGCTTAAGGCTGAATGTGCAGAATGGGTACAGCAGGATGAGGATGTGTTATCTTATGCACTGTTCCCACAGGTAGCTACAGAGTTCTTTAAATACCGCAAGGCACAGCAGGAAAAGGTGGATATGAACGAGGCGGATACTAAGAGTGGGGCGTATCCTGTATAAAAAAGCTATGCGCGGCAGCCAATGTCATTTAGATAATTTCAAAATTGTTGAGTTAAGGGATAAATCTTCGGATTTGTCCCTTTAATATTGAAAAGATAGTCATATTATGATATAATTTACATATAATATTAATGGAGGTGATTCATATGTTAGCATTACAAGAATCAATCAGACCATCAGCTGACTTAAGAAATCATTATAATGAAATTTCAAAGCAGTGTAAGGAAAATAGAGAGGCAGTGATTATTACAGTAAATGGTAGAGGTGATACAGTGGCTCTTTCTTATGAGGAGTATAAAAATATGAAGGCTCGTATAGAGTTACTGGAAGTTTTAGCAGGAGCGGAAGACGATGTAAAAAATGGTCGGGTTGCTCCGATATCTGAAACATTTGACGATTTACGTAAAATGCTTTCGGAGGGCTAATCATGAAATACGAGGTAATACGAACTGAGACAGCGGACGTGGGTATTAGAAAGATAATATTATATGTAGCACAAAACTTTGGAAATGGTGTAGCCCTGGAAAAACTTGGTGAGTTAGAAAAAAGAATTCTCGAATTAGGTGATGATCCATATATTGGAACAGAACCGAGATATCTTGTTCTTAAACGTCAGGGATACAAAGTACTGATTCTTGAAAAAGATTTGGTGTTTTATAAAATCGATGAAACTAATAAGAAAGTAATTATTTATGCAGTTGTTGATCAACGACAGGATTATGTAAATATAATTCGTGGATTGTAGGATTTGTAGCTAATGTACTAAATTGCTTTTTTTCTTTATAACTATTTGTGACGATAAGGAGGGGCTGTCGGGAAATAGATAGTCCCTGTATTTTTAATTGAAAAGGGGAAGAATTGCATTTGTAAGGGTGTTTTCTTCGTCTGTAAGTCCGTTGTGCTGGCACCAGTATACAATATATCCAACAAATGCATGGTAAAATGAAGTAAAGAGCTCATCGGCTTTTGAGGTGTTTAAAATAGAACCGTCTTTTTGTCCAATTTTAATATATTCAGTTATTGCATCGGATATGGCGGCAGGAAAATAAAGTGCCTTGCTTATATCGCAAATGCAGGCGGAAATAAAGGACTGTGTCATATCGTATCCCTTTGCGGTGATAATAGAAAAGAGTAAATTAAAGGCTTCTGTTACAAGCTTTTTTCCGTTATAATACATAGAAGCTTCTTCGTTTTCATTAAGAGCATCTGAGTTTGAAATATCTGAAACTGCAGTGTTTGAATTAGTAATGTTTGAATTAGTAATGTTTGAATTAGCAGCATCTGAATTATCTGAATTTATAACATCTGTATTTTTATCATCTGAAACAGGTGCAGATGAACTGCCGGAAATAATATTATGTTTTTCTAGGTCAATTATCAAATTTATGGAATTTTGTATAAGTGAACGGAAATATTCATATAAAATATCCTCCTTTGACTTAAAATGATAATAAAGAGTCGGCTTAGTAATACTGCACGCACTGCATATTTCATTTACGGATACATTTTTGTAGCCTTTTTCCATAAAAAGGTTGCAGGAAGTATTTATTATAATTGTGTCAATATTTTTATATGCCATGGTAATCCTCATTTCTGCACACCTTTTATGCTTGAAGAGTTTGTGTACGGTATGCACATACACAAAGATAAATATTA
>CAMENQ010000189.1 GCA_945928585.1 uncultured Roseburia sp.
ATAGCCTGTTGCTTATATGAAATACACACTGATAGCCTGTGTTGCGAGTGGGTAAATCACAGTTTTTATAATTTGCTTCAGCGAGTTAAAGCTATACAGAAGTGTATGGCTTTTTCAATTCAGTTCTTCTTATATGATGTTATCAAGATTACACTTTTGTTATGTGTGCTGATTTTTATCATTTCATATATTCAGAGTTATTTTCCACCAGAACGAAGCAAAAAGATTATGGGCAGGTTTCATGGTATATGGGCAAACATCATGGCAGCCTTACTTGGAACAGTAACTCCATTTTGCAGTTGTTCATCTATACCATTATTTATTGGATTTACAAGTGCAGGATTACCATTGGGTGTAACCTTTTCTTTTTTGATTTCATCGCCAATGGTTGACCTGGGAAGCCTTGTTCTTTTGATGAGTATATTTGGCATCAAGGTGGCTGTGATATATGTGGTACTAGGTCTTACTGTTGCAGTACTTGGTGGAACATTGATTGAAAAACTCCATATGGAAAATCAAGTCGAAGAGTTCATTCGTAACGCAAGTGCGGTAGACATTGATTCGCCAACCCATTTTCTTGTTGGAGAGTCGGATTGTCATTCAAAAAATAAGGAGGATTGAAAGATGGCATTATTTGGATTTATTGCTTCTTATGGGGTGATGTCTACTCCAGCTCTCGTAATCGACAATAAGATTTTATCTTATGGCAAGGTTCTGGAAAAAGAGGATATAATTAAATTTCTAAAGGATGTAAGAGGATAATGAAAAAGGTAGCATTTATCTGTGTTCATAATTCATGCCGTAGTCAGATTCTATGGGATGCAATGTTGGGCGTCCTTTTATTGGCAGAGCATTCGATGATAATTGGGGACTTGATGATCCTACAGGCAAAAGTGATGAGGAATTAATCAATGTTATAAAACAGATTGAGAGTAAAATATTAGAACTTAAACAGAAGGAGTTGGCTAGAGGTGTTTGCGATTAAAACTGCATCAGATTTAGAGATTGTAAGGAAACTGTTTCGAGAGTATTCAAAGATAAAGGGAGCGGAAATTTGTTGGCAAAATAGGTTCTGAAGATATCTTGCGATGGATTATTAATCATCAAAAATAATAGTTTGTTTATTTGCATATGGCATAATTAACCCATAAAAAGGTGTAGATTATTTCTATTAAAGATTCGAAAAATACATCTGATATTTCTAATAAGCAGCTTCCTATGTACAGAGATATTGAAATATCTGAAAAGCAGATTGAAGCTGGACAGATAAAAGATGCCAGAACAGCACTCGGGGAAACGAGGAAAAAGTATGAGGTATAAAAATAAAGTGCTTTACTTTGACTTTATATGGTCAAGGTAAGGCACTTTTTAATGTTAAAAATATTTCACATTATGTATTGACATATTATTTTGCGTGTGATATATTTATCACATGTTAGAAATACATCACATGGAGGAATAGAAAATGAAGAAGAATAAAAAAGTAACATTATTGGAGTTGGTTGCAACAAAGATTGTATATGCGGTGTTAATTGCTGTATATTACTGGATGTGGGCAAGAAGAGACTGGCATGGATATTATGAAAGTATTCAGTATGCGGTAGCAATATTCACTTTTATATTCCTGCTTGATCAGGCATCACGAATAAAGAAATTTAATAAAGAGGTTGTTGATGAAATGGCATTAGCTAACTTAAAACGTGCTGATTCTATTTGCTTAAAAATTGCATTGGTCGCAAGTATTGTAGTAGCATTTACCGGGGCAATGGAACTCATTAACCAGTTACAGATGGGCTATGTCATTATGTTATTGCTAATTGTTATAACGATTGTCCGGACTATTATATTTTATGTAATGGATACGAAAGGGGTATAGAGTATGGCATTAATAACAAAAATCAAAGCATTCCGTGAACAGACAGGTATGAAACAGAGCGAATTGGCAGAAATGGTAGGCTCCAGGAGAGAGACGATTGTTCATTTAGAGAATGGAAAATATAATCCTTCTTTAAAATTAGCAATGGATATTGCAAAGGTATTTGGCGTAACAGTTGAAGAAATGTTTGAGTTTGTTGATGATGAAGAAAAATAAGATATATGTACCAAAAAAATTTTATTTAATGTATACGCAGGAGGACTTATGGTAATAACAGTAGGACAGAAACGTGTATCCAAAATAGATACGTATTTAAACTGTGCAGAAAGCTTTGCATATAGAAGCACTTGCCTTAAAAGGAAGTATGGCGCAGTTATAGTAAAAGATGATGCGGTGATATCAACCGGATACAACGGTTCGCCAAGAGGCGTTGAGAATTGTTGTGACATCGGAGAGTGCCAAAGAATTAAAAAAAATATGCATCAGGGAGAAGGATATGCAATATGCCGTGCAGTTCATGCAGAGGCTAATGCACTTCTTAATTGTTCACGAGAGCAGACTATAGGAGCAGATTTGTATTTATCAGGAATAAATCCCAAAGATGGTTCTGTTCATAAAGCAAAGCCCTGCCCATTATGTGCAAGAATGATAATTCAGGCAGGTATAAAGAATGTGTATCTTAGAAAAGGTGAAGGCGAGGAAAATTATGAGGTCATACCGGCCGAGAAGTTAGAGTGGTATCTTAAAGATGAATAAGAGTGTTTTTCTGTACACATGAAAACGCATAAGGCATTGCCTTATGCGTCTTTTGCAAGTTCTTCTAATTTTGAATTGAGATATAAACGGCTTTTTTCTCCGATATACACGTAACTTTCAGGATCATTATTTATTGAATCTATATTTTCCTTAAGACTGCTTATATTATTAATACCAATACGTTTTAGTGTATTATAAAGAGTATGCTTAAAAGAAGTGTGCTGTTCATCATTGCCAACAATGAACTGATATAATTCAGAGTTAATGTCATCCTGGATTTTCTCCATATTCAGACATATCTGCCTTGCCCTTTCAGGTGTAAGTTTATACTGAGTGGCAATTTCTTTCAGCGTTTTACCTGCAAGACGCATTTGATAAATCTCAAAATTTCTTTCTGTGTTCATATTAAAACCCCTTTCATTAATAAAAAATCCCCCTACTGCCATATTAAATACCATCTATATATTTTAGCAGAATTATGTTAATTAAAAAATAGTATATTTATAATAAAAAAATGAATAAAAGACGAAAAAATATGCACATTTTTCCTATGCTTTAAATAAGACGTTTAATAGTGTGCGTTGAATTACGGTATTCACTTGGAGTACATTCCATATATTTTTTAAAAATTTTATTAAAGTAGCTTGTGTTATTAAAGCCAACAGAACCTGCAATTTCAGATATGGAATCCTGAGGTCTTCTTTGTATACGTTTAGCAGACTCCTGAATACGATATTTCATAAGATACTCAAAAGGAGTGATTCCAAGAGTACGCTTGAAACAGCGGCAGCATTCACTTTTACTTACCATTATTGAATTTGCAATGTCATCAAGCGTTACAGCTTCCATAAAGTGTTCCTGGATATATAATACTGCCTGTTTGGTACGCTGTTCATCCTGCGAAGCTGTCTTCTGACACAGATTATTGCTATTGGAAGCTACATCATAAAGCTGCTTCCAGAGATTTAACAGGGCAGCTTTAGTAAGAAGTTCATAACCAGGTATTCGTTCAGCGTTTAAAGATATAAGCTGCTGGACATATTCGTTCCATGTCTCATAGTATTCAGAATCCGTCTTAATGTGAAGAACATTAAGCTTTTGGGATAAAATCACCGGAGATACATATTTTTTTTGCAGTTCGAGCTGTCCAAGCCCTATTATAAATTGAGGATTTACTATTATAGAACATATCTTGCAATTATCCTGACAAGCAGGAGTCATAAAATGATGCACATTCTGGTTTATGAAAATGATATCCCCTTTTGAAGCGTTTAGGTTAGTTTCACCACATGTTATGTAGAACTGGCCTTCAATGATATACTGAAATTCTACATCTTCGTGCCAGTGCCAACGAACTATAAGCGGATCAGATTCGATGAAATTATAATTTATAATGTCTACAGGATAATCACTGGTAAGAAGTGATTTCGTTCGTTTGACATAGAAATCAGGATCAGCATTTAAAATATTGTATTGCATAATAAGCAACTCCCTTTTACGTAAATAGTCACTAACATAAAAATACTATAATAAAAGTAAGTATAGCATAAAAAATAAAAAAAAACAAAAAAATAATGGAAATTTATACTTAAATGGGTTATAATTTATGTAAATTATTGTAATTATTACAATGGTGTAAAGGGAATAGTTTAATTAATTGATATTACTGATGTAATAGTGGGAAGGAAATAAAATGCAGGATATGGTGTCGGCGGAAGAGAAGAAAAGAGTCGTTGAACTTGAACAGATGAAAGAGAGTCTGGAATTGCAGCTTAAGGAAATGACGCGGCAGGTAGAGTTGCAAAAACAGCAGATTGCAATGGCAAGAAGAGATCCTTTGACAGGACTTAGGAACCGGGCTGGAGTTGCAGAACAGATAAATGAGATACTTAAAAAGAATAATCAGGGTACCTTTTTCATTATGGACATGGATAATTTCAAAGGAGTGAATGATACATACGGACATATTGAGGGGGACAGGGTTCTTATACGCTTTGCACAGGCTCTTAGAAAAGTAAGAGATAAAGATGATATAGTTGCAAGGCTTGGTGGTGATGAGTTTATAATTTTTTCACAGGCAGATATGACCAGAACCCAGATTAAAGAAAAAGCCCAGCAGATTATTAGACATGTTGAACGTGATCTGGTTACACCGGGAAGGCTTATAAGAGTTACGGTATCAATGGGAATTGCGGTAGCACCCAAAAATGGTGTTACATTTGAAGCACTGTATTCAAATGCAGATAAGGCTTTGTATTATGTGAAAAATGATGGCAAAAATGCTTTTCGTTTCTTTGATGAAACTGAGAAAGACAGGAGACGGTGTGATATACCAAAGGCATCATTACAGGAAATTACAGCACGCTTAAGGGAGAAAAAGATGGAAGGATCATTTGTTGTTGAATATGGCAATTTTGAGAAGATATATCGTTTTATGGAGCGTAATCTTGCAAGAGAACAAAGAGAGGTA
>CAMENQ010000190.1 GCA_945928585.1 uncultured Roseburia sp.
TAACAATAATTTGTTTGACAATTCTCTTGCAAATATATTTAAAAATATGGGATACAGGGTAAATGCATTTCATATGAATACAAGGGAGTATTATTCAAGAGGCATAAATTACGATAATTGGGGCTATGACCATTATTATGGCTTATTAGACGAAAAAAAATACAGTGATTTATCATATGAACTTGACAGAGAGCTTATTTTAAACGAAAGCTTTTATAACAAAATGTTTTGCTCAGGAGAGCCGTTTCTTCATTATATTATAACATACACTCCACATACACCATTTACTACTACAAAGGGTATGGGAAAACTTCTGGCAGAAAAGGTGTATGGTACAGATACGCAATTTCCGGAGCTTTCAGAGGAGGACAGTGCAAGACTTTATGCAGGAGAAACAGACTATATGGTAGGTCTTCTTATGGAGGTGCTTAAAGAAAATAAACTTTATGATAACACTGTTATTATAGCATATGCAGACCATTACCTTTATACCTTAAATGATAAGACTATTCTTGACAAGTACAAAAATACAGAGAATAATCTTATAAATAACACTCCGTTTTTTATCTGGAGCAGTGAATTTGAAAGTGCAAAATATATAGATAAGGTAAATTCACAAATAGATATACTTCCTACAGTTCTTAATCTTTTTGGTGTGGAATATACACCTGAATATTATATAGGAAGAGATATATTTGACAAGGATTACTCCGGATATGTATTCTTTAGCGATTACTCATGGTATGACGGAAACTCATATGTTGACGGCGGTGAAGTGACAAATGGGGCAACAGTGGATGAAAAGAAGCTTGAGGAGATGAACAGCCTCATAAATGACCTTGTAAGAAAAAATGACATGACTCTAAAATATGATTATTTAAGACGTCTGCCAAAAACTGCAGAAGAAGAAACTGATACTACAGGTGAAGAAACTACAGATGAAGAAACTACAAATGAAGAAACTACAAATGAAGAATCTGAAACTGCAGATGATAAAACTACAGATAGGGAAATGGAAACTGCAGAAAAAGAATCTGCAGCAGCCGGTGAAAATGTAACAAATAACGAGGCGGAGTAATGTAAAAAGTATATTGTATTTTTTACATATGGGTTTTATGCACAAAATATGTGCAGAAATGAGGAGTAAGATGAAAATCATACACTGTGCAGATATACATTTAGACTCAAAGCTTAGTGCCAACCTTTCAAAGGAGAAGGCAAAGGAAAGGAAGGCAGAGCTTTTACAGACATTTACGGATATGGTGGAATATGCAGAAAAAAATAATGTTTCAGCCATCATAATTGCAGGCGATTTATTTGATGTGAGAAATATATCCGTCACTGCAAGAAATACAGTTTACAGTTCTATAGTAAAGCATAAAAATATAGATTTTTATTATCTAAGGGGAAATCATGATGCAGACAGCTTTCTTGGAATGCTTGAAGAAATACCTGAAAATCTTAAGCTTTTTGGAGAAAGCTGGATGTCATATACCTTATCTGAAAGTAGTTTTTCCAATGTTGTAATTACAGGAGTGGAGCTTGGCGAAGAAAATACAAATACCATATACAGCTCCCTGGTACTTGAAAATGATAAAATAAACATAGTAGTTCTCCACGGACAGGAGGCAGTGTATAAGACAAAGGATAAAACAGAAGTAATAAATATAAATGCTTTAAAGAACAAGGCAATTGATTATCTTGCACTTGGACATATACACAGCTATAAGGAGGAGAAAATTGACAACAGAGGTGTCTACTGCTACAGTGGATGCCTTGAAGGTCGTGGCTTTGATGAATGCGGACAGTGTGGGTTTGTACTCCTTGATATAGACTGTAAAGGTAAAAGGATTGAAAGGACATTTGTTCCATTTGCCAAAAGAACATTGTACACGGTAAATGCAGATGTGTCCGGATGCCTTACATCCATGGATATATTAAAAAAGGTAAAGGAGCAGCTTAACAGAGAAATATACAGACCTGAAAACCTTATGAAAATTGTACTTTGCGGCAGTGTGGATGTAGAATGTGAAAAAAATACGGAATTTATAAGAAAGCAGCTTGAGGATATGTTTTATTTTGTAAAGGTATATGATGAGACATGTCTTGCAGTAGATTATAATGCTTTTGCTTTGGATGCTTCACTTAAGGGAGAATTTATCCGTACCGTTATGAGTGAAACAACCATAGATGAGGAGCAGAAGGCGGAAGTTATAAGATACGGAATACAGGCACTTGCAGGGGAGGATATAGATTAGAATGATACTTAAAAGCTGTCATATAGAAAATTTTGGAAAACTAACGGATATGACTGTGGATTTTTCTGAGGATATACATATTATTCTGGAGGAAAACGGATTTGGAAAAAGCACACTTGCAGCATTTATCAAAGTTATGTTTTACGGCTTTACAGGCGAGGGCAAAAAAAATATAACAGAAAATGAAAGAAAAAAATACAAGCCATGGCAGGGCGGTGTGTACGGAGGACAGCTTACCTTTGAAACAGAGGGTAAATGCTATCAGATAGTAAGAACCTTTGGTGCGAAGGAAAAGGAAGATACATATAGTCTTTATAATGCATCGACAAACAGGGAAAGCTCTGATTATACGTCAAATATAGGAGAGGAGCTTTTTAAGATAGACAGGGATGCTTTTGTAAGAACTGTTTTTATAGGACAGCAGGACTGCCAGACATCCGTTTCTGACAGTATTAGTGCTAAGCTTGGAAACCTTGCGGAAAATACAGATGATATAAATAATTATGAAAATGTCCAAAAGAAAATTAAGGACATTTTAAATGCAATGTCACCTACAAGAGCTACAGGAAGTTTAAAAAATATAGAAAATAAAATAGGGGACATAAAGGTAAGCGTATTCAGGGGTGAAGAAATAGACCATTCCATAGATATACTTAACGAAAAGCTTGCAAGAGAAAACCGGCAGAAAAAGCTTTTAAAGGAAGAACTTACACAGGTAAAGGAGTCTATAGAAAAGGCAGGCAGAGAGGGAGAAATTCTGGCAAAGCAGCAGATGTATGAAAAGCTTTGTATATCATATGATGAAGCAGTAAAGAAAAAGGAAAAATACTGTGGATGGCAGTCTGAAAATATACCTGATAAGGAAGAAATAAATAAATATATAAAGCTGTGGAACAGAAGAAATGAAAAGAAAAATGCCATTGGTGCTAAAAAAGCAGCATTGGAAAGTCTTGGCGCAGCCTTAAGCATACATATAAGGGCAGTAAATATTCCGCTTTTGCTGCTTGGCATTGTTTTGCTGGCAGCCGGTATTACGTCAATGATAACATACCACAATGTGGGACTTCTTATGGCAGTACCGGGTATGATAATAATCATATCATCACTTCTATATAAGAAAAAACCACAGAGAAAAGAAGAAAATGAAGAATGGCTTCAATTATTCAATGAAATTCAAAATGATGAAGCTTATATAGAGGATACAGAGACAAAAATATATAATTACTTAAATGAATATGGTATAGAATACGAAGAAGGTGATGATGTACTTGAGATAATGTACCGTTTAAGGGAGCAGTGTACACAGTACAGGCACACTCTGGAGGAAGCGCAAAAAGCAGAAAGAGACAAAATTTCATTTGAAAAAGTAAATGATATAAATAAGCTTTTAGCATTTAAGGCAGAAAAAAGTAAAGCCTCCATAGACAGCTTAAACATGGAACTTTCACGCTTAACGGAAGAACTTGAAAATGTACAGGGAAACATATTAAGCTATATGAGGCAGCTTGACAGCCTTAAAGAGGAACGGGATGAAATAAGTGAGGAGGAAGAATATCTTATTAATCTTGAAAAAGAAAAAGAAAGACAGCAGAGAAAATATGACAGTCTTTCCATTACAAAAAAGCTTTTGGAAAAGGCAAGAGACAGCTTTACATCAAAATACACGGAGCCTGTCAAGAGTAGCTTTAATAAATATTATATGCTTCTTACTGGTGAAGAAAGCCGTAGATATGAGATGGATGCAGCCATTAACATATCACTTATGGAAATGGGAGACAGGAGAGATGTAAGGCTTTTAAGTCAGGGATACAGGGATTTGGTTGGTTTGTGTATGCGTATGGCACTTATAGATGGAATGTATGAAAATGAAAAACCATTTATTATTCTTGATGATCCTTTTGTAAATCTTGATGATGAAAAGCTGGAGGGAGGAATAAGGCTTTTAAAGGAAATATCAAAGGAATATCAGGTTATTTACTTTACGTGCCATGAAAGCAGAGGTTATTAAACCTACTTGTTTATTAAAGAAAAATATGTTAAAATGGGCTTTGACAGTGGGAATGTACCGGCTGCCTATAAGGACATATTTATAAAGGGCGTACCTATAGGTGGAAAGCAAGATTGAAAAGTTATGAAAATGATTGTTGAGTAAAAAGGTTTTTATGAAAAAGGTTGGGGAAAGTTATGTCATATTTTATATTGAATAAGCTGTTATACAGTGAAATAAGTATAATAGGTATTATTTTTACAGGAATACTGCTAAAAAAGAGCATACCAAAAGAGGGGTACAGATTTATTTCACGACAGCAAAAAGTATTTGTGGCTATGCTGATAAATCTTATAGCCATATTTTGTCTGGATGGAATTACATGGTGTCTGGATGGATTGTCTTTCTATGGAATAAAAACATTATACAGCATATGTCTTGCCGTGTATTTTATGATTAACCCTCTTATCGGATTTTTATGGAATCTTTATGTGACTACGAAGATTTATACAAATATCAGAGTTATGAAAAAATATATGAGAATATGTACAGTGCCTTTTGTTATTAATGTCATATTATGTGCAGCATCTCCGTTTACCCACTGGATATATAGCATAAATGAAAATGGAATATATTCAAGAGGAATGCTTTACCCTGTGAATATCATTTTGTCGTATATATATTATGTTACATCAGTATTAATACTTATTAGATATATGAGTAAAGATGAGAGAATGAGGACAAACAGGGAGTTAAAGTATCTTATGCTGTTTCCGGTGGCACCTCTTGTAGGTTCCATTCTGCAAAATCTTTTTTATGGAATATCGGTAGTATATATAAGTGTACTTATTT
>CAMENQ010000191.1 GCA_945928585.1 uncultured Roseburia sp.
TGAATCACGTATGATTACCACCATACAAAATGTTGTAAGCAAGTATACTATTTCAGAAATACAAAACAATCAAAAAGCTATACTTGAAGAAATAACACTTAGACTTAGGGAGATGTACAATAATACAAGGTTTATATATGAGACAGCCTTTGTAAACATTGTATTCCAGTAAAAATCATGAAGAAGAAAATAAGGATAAGGAGGTGAGGATGTTTTGAGTGAGACACTGTCACAGGAGGAGATAGATAAACTCTTAAAGGCGTTTAGTACAGGAGAACTGGATGCCGATGATTATACAGCTGAAAAAGAAAAAGAAGTTAAATTATATGACTTTGCCAGACCTTCAAAGTTTTCCAAGGAACATCTTCGTACTCTGGAAAATATATTTGAACATTATGGAAGATTACTATATACTAATCTTCCGGCATATCTTAGAAAAAACGTACAGGTTGATGTGATGAATGCAGAGGCACTGGCATATTCGGAGTTTTCAAATGCTCTTTCAAATCCTGTATTGTTAGGTATAGTAAATTTCTCGCCACTTAGAGGAAATGTCATAATGGAACTTGGAACGAATCTTGGTTATGCCATTGTAGACAGAATGCTAGGCGGTGAAGGTGAAGCTATCGAGAGAAAAAGAGACTTTACCGAAATAGAAATTATTATAATAGAAAGAATTTTAAACATATGTGTAGAACTCTTAAGAGAGCCCTGGCAGAACGTAGTAAATCTGCATCCGAGACTTGAAAGAATAGAGACAAATCCACAGTTTGCACAGCTTATCTCACCTACTGAGATGATAGCTATAGTTACCATCAGTATTACCATAGGTGAAGTAAACGGACTTATGAATGTATGTCTTCCGTTTATTACATTAGAAGATGTTATGGATAAGCTGAATATAAAATACTGGTTCTCATCTATGGAAAAGAAAGATGAGGAGTCATACGAAGAGGCAATCGAGATACTTATTCAGAGATCTGAGATACCGATAAGGGCCATACTTGGCCGCAGCACAATTTCTGTAAATGATTTTGCAAATTTGCAGAAGGGTGATATAATAAAGTTAGACACAACTATAAATAACGAACTGGATGTATATGTAGGAGACATAAAGAAGTTTAAGGCATTGCCGGGAACTACAAATGAAGACTATGCAGTCAGAGTTACATCAATCGTAAGGGAGGACTAATTCAATGGACGGAATGCTTTCACAGGAAGAAATAAATGCTCTGTTGAACAGTATGGACTCTTCGGAATCCGTAGAACCGGAAAGCGAAGAAGAAACATTAAGTAGCATGGAAAAAGATGCTATGGGAGAAATATCCAATATAAGCATGGGAACAGCAGCTACAACATTATCTTCCTTAGTAAATCAGAAAGTCGATATCACAACGCCAACAGTTGCTCTCGCAAGCTGGGAAGATTTAGTTGAAGGATATGAAGATAAATCTTGTGTATTACTTCAGATTTCATATAAAGAAGGATTAAATGGCAATAATGTATTTATTCTGGAGGAAAGAGATGTTAAGGTTATCGCTGACCTTATGATGGGAGGCGATGGCAGAGGAAATATGGATGGAGAACTGACGGAACTGCATCTTAGTGCCATCAGTGAGGCAATGAACCAGATGATGGGTTCAGCAGCCACATCTTTATCTTCCATGCTTAACATGAAGATAGATATAAGCCCACCAGAGGCAAGTTCACTGGATATGGATAATATTAAGGATGAAGGAAATTTATCTGAATTCTTAAAGGGCAATTTTGTAAAAATATCATTTAAGATGACTATTGGCGATTTTGTTGATAGTAAAATTATGCAGTTGTTCCCAGTAGAGTTTTGTAAAACTCTTTGTAATAAATTTGGTGTCAACAGTGATGGAACAGAAACAGCAGGAACAGCACCTGCTGAAACACCGGCAGCAAGTCAGCAGCCTGCCGCCGCAGCTCCTTCACCGCAGCCACCTGTGTCACAGCCTGTACAGCAGCAGGCTATGCCTATGGGACAGGATATGTATGGTATGCCTATGAATGGCGCTCAGCCAATGCAGGGATATGGTCAGCCAATGATGGCACCAATGCAGGGTATGCCTATGGGTTATCCGCAGCAAATGCCAATGCAGCCAATGCAGCAGATGCCGAACATTAATGTCCAGCAGGCACAGTTTCAGGCATTTTCGCCTGAAGTTATGGCAATGAGTCAAAAGGAAAACATAGATTTAATTATGGATGTTCCTTTGGAAGTTACAGTAGAACTGGGAAGAACCAAAAAATCCATTCAGGATATTCTGGAGTTTGCACCGGGTACTATTATAGAGCTTAATAAGATTGCGGGTGAGCCTATAGATGTACTTGTAAACGGCAAGTACGTTGCAAAGGGTGAAGTTGTAGTCATTGAAGAAAGCTTTGGTGTAAGAGTAACAGAGATTATTAAAAATTAACCATAAAACGATAGGAGAGATAAGAGTATGGCAAAGAATATTTTAATTTGCGATGATGCAGCATTTATGAGAATGATGATTAAGGACATTCTTACAAAAAATGGATATAATGTAGCAGGAGAGGCAGAAAACGGTAAAATAGCAGTAGAAAAGTATGCTGAACTTAAGCCTGATCTTGTTATGATGGATATTACAATGCCGGAGATGGATGGTATTCAGGCATTAAAGAAAATTAAAGAGTCAGATCCAAGTGCTGTTGTTATAATGTGTTCAGCTATGGGACAGCAGGCTATGGTTATTGAGTCTATTCAGTCGGGAGCAAAGGATTTTATCGTAAAGCCGTTTGAGCATGACAGAGTTATTGAAGCTGTAAAAAAAGCGGTAGGCTAATATGTGTATATATGCAGGTGCAGGCGTACACCATTCGGTGTACGCTTTAGGTAGTAATGGTATTGGACAGTTTATAGTATCTGTTTTAGTGCTTGTATTTGTAATAGTTTTATGCTACTTTACCACTAAATTTATAGCAAATTATCAAAAGGGTATTGTAGGAAAAGGAAATATAGAAATACTCGAAGCAAAGAACCTTGGAAATAATAAGTATATAGAAATAGTGCGTATTGGTGAGGACTATTTTGCCTTAGGAGTAGCAAAGGACAATATTACTCTTATATCTAAGGTGGATAAGGATACTGTTAAGTATGAACAGCCACAGAAAACCAAGACAAAAGAAAGTTTTTCACAGCTTTTGGATAAGCTTAAAAACGGCAGATTAAAGGATAAGTAATAGGAGATAAATCTATGAAAAAATACATAAAAAAAATATTTGTACTATTGCTTACGGTTCTGATTGTTTTTATGGCTGCAGGTCATATAGCATACGCTACCGAAGAGGGAGATTCTGCAGCAGGGGCTGATGATGTGGCACAGGAAGGAAATTCAGAGGATGTATTTGATGACGATAAGCTTTTTGGTATAGACATATCAACGTCAGGAGAAACAGGAGGTATTTCCAGTGCACTTCAGATAGTTATTGTTCTTACTGTTATAGCACTTTGTCCTTCGCTGCTGATAATGCTTACCTCGTTTACACGTATACTTGTAGTAATGCACTTTACCAGAGCAGCCTTAAATACGCAGACCGCACCGCCTAATCAGATTCTTATTGGAATATCACTATTTTTAACCTTTTTTGTAATGGCACCTGTCTTTCAGAATATATATGAAAATGCTTATGTTCCTTTGTCAAACAACGAAATAACGCAGGATGAAGCACTTGAGGCAGCCATAGTTCCAATTAGGGATTTTATGTTTAAAAATGTTGATGATAAAGATTTGGATGTTATGTGTGGTATTGCAGGACTGGAAAATGTAAGCTCAAGAGATGAGATACCTACTTCGGTTCTTATTCCAAGCTTTATAATAAGTGAGTTGAGAATAGCATTTTTCATCGGCTTTCTGATATATGTACCTTTTCTTGTTATAGACATGGTAGTTGCGTCGGTACTTATGTCCATGGGTATGATGATGCTGCCGCCGACTACTATATCTATGCCGTTTAAGATACTGTTATTTGTACTGGCAGATGGATGGAACCTTATTATAGTAAATCTTGTTCAGACCATAAATATATAGATATGGTAAAGGTGGAAAGGAAGTACTATGACTACAGAAGCAGTAATAAATATAGCAACTGAAACCATCTGGACTATAATAGAAGTTTCGGCACCGCTTTTATTGTTATCGCTGGTTGTGGGACTTATAATCAGTATATTTCAGACGGTTACATCAATACAGGAACAGACATTGACATTTATACCTAAGATACTTGTTATATTTTTAGGAATGTTGATATTTGGTTCATTTATGTTAGATACGATAGTATCATTTATGCAGGAACTTTGGAGCAACTTTGGAGCGTATTTATAAATGTTAAATATTACTATTTCACAACAGGATTTAGAAACATTTTTTTTGGTATTGATAAGAATATCCAGCTTTGTAACTGTTGCTCCTTTTTTTGGAGAGTCAAACGTATCGGTAAGATATAAGCTGGGCTTTGCTGTTGCACTTTCATATCTGGTTTATCTTATTTTACCTGATATGACACTGCCGTATGATACTACATTAGGCTACGCAACACTTATCATCAAGGAGAGCATAGTAGGTTTTTTAGTTGGATTTTCAGCATTTATATGTAATACAATAGTTCTATTTGCAGGAAGAATCATAGATATGGATATTGGTCTGTCAATGGCAAACCTTTATGATCCCACTACAAGGGAGCAGGTTTCTTTAACCGGAAGCTTTTACCAGAGGACAATTATGATTCTTTTTATTTTGTCAGGTATGCATCTTTATCTTCTTGGAGCCATAGTAGATACATTCACGCTTATTCCGATAGGTGGGTTAAGCATAAATATTGTGCTATATAATTCATTTATTGGATTTTTAACAGACTACTTTATCATAGGCTTTAGAATAATAATTCCTGTATTTGCAGTTACGCTTATTGTAAACTGTGCTATGGGAATTATGACAAAGATTGCACCGCAGATACACATGTTTTCGGTAGGAATGCAG
>CAMENQ010000192.1 GCA_945928585.1 uncultured Roseburia sp.
CAAAAAAAATCAAATGATTTTATATGCAGTAACAGACAGCGGATGGGCGACAAATGACTATACACTTGAAATGCAGATAGAGGATGCCCTGAAAGGTGGAGTAACACTTTTACAGCTACGTGAGAAAAATATGGACACAAATGAGCTTGCAGAGCTGGGAAAAAGAGTAAAGGCAATATGCGACAGGTATAATGTTCCCATGCTTATAGATGATGATGTGGAAGCAGCACGTTTGTGCGGTGCAGACGGTGTCCATGTGGGACAGGGAGATATGAGTCCTGTGGAGGTAAGAAGGCTGCTGGGAGATAGTGCTATAGTAGGAGTTACTGCAAAAACGGTGGAACAGGCTTTTAGGGCACAGACTGAGGGAGCAAGCTATATAGGTACAGGAGCAGCTTTTCCTACAGGAACAAAAAAAGACACGTATGTTATACCACACGATACCATAAGAGATATATGTGATGCCTTGGACATACCTGTTGTTGCTATAGGTGGAATTGATTATGAAAATGTGATGGAATTGAAAAATACACATATAGACGGAGTGGCAGTAGTTTCAGCCATATTTGCAAAAAAAGATATAGTGTCGGAAACTGAAAAGCTAAAACAGCGTGTTTTAAGTATAATAAAAAAGAAGGGATAAACGGACATGAAAAAGGTATTAACCATAGCCGGCTCAGATTGCAGTGGCGGAGCCGGAATACAGGCAGACTTAAAAACAATGACTGCACATAAGGTATATGGAATGAGTGTGATTACATCTCTTACGGCGCAGAATACGACAGGTGTATATGGGATTATGGACGCGTCTCCTGAATTTGTGGAAAAGCAGATAGACTGCGTGTTTGAAGATATAAGACCTGATGCCGTTAAAATAGGAATGGTTTCAAATAAGGACATAATAAAGGTAATTGCTAAAAAACTAAAGGAATATAATGCTTCGAATATAGTGGCAGACCCGGTTATGGTCTCAACCAGTGGAAAATCACTTTTGAGTCCTGATGCCATGGAGACACTTATAAATGTACTTTTGCCCATAGGAACAATAATTACACCTAATATACCGGAGGCAGAAAAAATAAGTGGAATACACATAGAAAATGCAGAGGATATGGAGAGTGCAGCGAAAATTATAGGAGAAAAATGCAGGGTGGCCGTATTGGTAAAAGGTGGTCATTCGGTAAATGATGCTAATGACCTGCTGTATGATGGAGGAAAACTGACATGGTTTAATACAAAAAAAGTGGAAAACAATAATACTCACGGTACAGGCTGTACATTATCATCAGCTTTGGCATGCAACCTAGCTCTTGGCTTCAGTCTTGAGGAAAGTGTAAAAAATGCAAAGAACTACATCACAGACGCCATTGGTGCCGGCTTAAATTTAGGAAAGGGAAGCGGCCCACTGGACCACATGAGCTGTATAACATCAAAATATGGTGATGGAATTAATATCTGACACCAGAAGAGAAGCTAATGAAAAGCAGGAATATATATGGACAGGATGAATAATATTGAATTAAAAGCAGGTATATACAGTAAAGAATGTATATACAATAATAAAGCAGACATATATAAAAAAATAACAGCAATTACAAACCGTCATTTGTGTCAAGTGGATTTTCTGGCACAGATAGAATTGTTATGTAAAAAGGGTATTTCCTCTATTATACTCAGGGAAAAGGATATGGCAGAGCAGGAGTATGAAACGCTGGCAGAAAAAGTGATGGCTATTGGTAAGGAATATAATACGCCTGTTATACTTCATTCATTTATAAACGTGGCAGAAAGACTTGGAAGCAGTGCAATACATCTGCCGATGCCCTTGTTTAAAGAGTATATGGAAAACAAGAAGAGAAATAACGGAAATTATGATTTTAAAATAGTAGGAGTATCAACTCATACTGTTGAGGAGGCAATAGTAGCTGAGAAGGCAGGAGCCACATATATTACGGCAAGCCACATATATGCAACAGATTGTAAGAAAGATTTGGAACCTAAAGGTATAGATTATCTGAAAAATGTATGTAAAGCTGTCAGTATACCCGTATATGCTTTGGGAGGAATACATTTTGGTAATATGAGCGAACCATTGGAGGCAGGAGCCGATAAGGTTTGTATGATGTCGGAACTTATGAAGATACAGTAGAGAAATAAATAGCTATGCACTAAGCTGAGGTCAAAACATTGACAATTGACCTGCGATAAGTACATAGCTATATTTTATTGATGAATTACTAATATAAATTAATAAGCAGACCTCTGCCCAAATTTTAAATTATAATTGCCGATACAGTTTTCGATGATAGTAATCGCCTCATTATGGTCGCCAAATTCGTCAACCTTTGTTTCCTTGCCTTCAAGATCTTTGTAAACCTTGAAGAAATGTTTGATTTCCTCAAATATGTGAGAAGGAAGGTCACTGATATCGGAATAGCTGTTATATGTAGGATCATCATAAGGTATGGCTATAATTTTTTCATCGCCCATACCGTTGTCAATCATTTTCATAACACCTATAGGATAGCACTTTACAAGTGTAAGTGGCTCAAGAGGCTCTGAACAAAGAACAAGTACATCAAGAGGATCCTTGTCATCACCATATGTTCTTGGAATAAATCCATAATTTGCAGGATAGTGGGTAGATGTATAAAGGATACGGTCAAGCTTTATGAGACCTGTTTCCTTATCAAGCTCGTATTTTTTTTTGCTGCCTTTAGAAATTTCTATTACAGCTACAAATTCGTCAGGTGTTATTCTGTCAGGATTAATGTCATGCCAAATATTCATATTCACAATCTCCTTTTCTGATTTATTCTTAGGAAATTCCTGTTATATTTCCATGTAGGAAGCACCCCATGTTAGACCGCCGCCGAAACCTGATATTATAATCTTCTGACCGCTTTTTAAGGTGCCGTCTTTTCTAAGCTCGTCTAATAAAATAGGTATACTTGCCGCAGAAGTGTTTCCGTATTTGTGAAGGTTTACAGGTATCTTATCCTCATCAATATGAAGCCTTTTAGCAACAGAGGATATAATTCTTACATTTGCCTGATGTAAAATATAATAATCTATATCATCAGTACTTTTTCCGGCTTTTTCAAGAACCTGGTTTATACATTCAGGAACCTTTGATACAGCAAATTTAAAGACCTCCTGTCCGTCCATCTTCATATAAAATGTATCAGCCATAATATCTGTGACATCAGAGTTTACAAGGAAGTTTTTAAGGATAGTACCGCCACCGGTAAGAACCTTTCCCTTTACGCCGTCAGATCCTGATACAGCTATATATGGTTTGCTGTTATCAGCAGTAAGGACGGCAGCTCCTGCACCATCACCGAACAATACACAAGTAGAGCGGTCAGACCAGTCAATGGTTCTTGACATAGTCTCTGAACCTATTACGAGGATGGTTTTAAACATACCTGAAACAAGATATGCGTTTGCTGCATTTAAGCCAAATAAAAATCCTGAGCATGCAGCGTTTAAATCATAACATGTGGCATTAAAGGCACCTATCTTTTCCTGTACCTGACATGCTATATTTGGAAGAGGCATATCAGGTGTAAGTGAAGCTAAAATAATTAAATCAATATCCAAAGGATCAATGCCGGCATCCTCGATTGCTTTTAGGGCAGCTTTTGCCCCCAGGTCTGATGAGGTTTCGCCCTCGGATATATGACGTTCCTTTATACCTGTACGCGAGCTTATCCACTCGTCGTTTGTATCTACTATGGTTGCTAAATCATCGTTGGTTACAACTCGGTTTGGAGTGTAACTGCCAGTACCTAATATATTCATATAACTCTCCATTCTAATAAGGGAGCAAAGCCCTTTCCCTCATTTTCCATTTTGCCAAGTATATATTTTATATAAAAATATTCTTAAATTAAAAGGAAATTTGATAGTCAAAGTATAGCCTTACCTATGACATTTGTCAATGATTTTAATAAAAAACGTTACATTAGTAACTGATAAAGTGTTAAATTAAATATATACAAATTTGTTTTTATGTGGTAAAAATATAGCGTGCATAAAAATGTCAGAAGAGTAACATTTTTATTAAGAGTTTATGATGAAAGGAGTATGAATAATGTCTTTAAAAGTAAATAATCTCGTGAAAAAATACGGAGATAAGACAGTAGTAAACAATTTAAGCTTTGAGATGAAAAATCCGGGGGTATACGCACTTTTAGGAACAAATGGAGCGGGCAAGACAACAACTATAAGAATTATATTAGGTATGCTTTCATACGATTCCGGAGAAGTTCTTTGGAATGGAAAGACTATGAATCCTATGAATATGAATATTGGATATCTGGCGGAGGAGAGAGGATTGTATCCTAAGTTTTCACTTATGGATCAGCTTTTATATTTTGCTGCCCTTAAAAATGTTCCAAAGGAAGAAGCAAAGAAACGTATAAAATACTGGGCAGAACGTTTAGAGGTGGAGGAGTACATATATAATACTTCGCCGGCAAATCTAAAGAGAAGAAAACAGAAAGAAAAGACTGCAGACCAGCTTTCAAAGGGAAATCAGCAGAAAATCCAGCTTATGGCTGCATTGTTATCAGATCCTGAATTTATAGTACTGGACGAGCCGTTAAGCGGTCTTGATCCTGTAAATTCTGATTTATTTAAGTCCATTATAAAGGAAATAATAGCAAGTGAAAAATATCTCATAATGTCAAGCCACCAGATGGCTACCATAGAAGAGTTCTGTAAGGATATAACTATATTAAACAGAGGAAATGCAGTGCTTCAGGGAGATTTAAATGTTATAAAGAAAAGCTATGGCAGAGTAAATATGATAGTAAAGTGCGAAAAGGATATAAAACCGTATATAGAAGCATTTAATCTTACCATAGTAAATGAGACACCTGACGGTTATCATTTAAAGGTAACAGGTGAGGAGCAGGCTGCTGCATTTTTAAAAAGGCTTATAGAGGAGAATGTGCCGGTTATAAGATATGAATTAAGAGAGCCGTCACTTCATGAAATATTTGTAGAAAAGGTG
>CAMENQ010000193.1 GCA_945928585.1 uncultured Roseburia sp.
CCATTCTTTACTGATTTTTCTATAAGAAAATGTGTATCTGCCATCGCTGCAATCTGTGGAAGATGTGTTATTGCCATAATCTGATGGTTTTTGCTTATGAGTTTCATTTTTTCAGATACCTTCTGTGCAGTACGTCCGCTTATACCTGTGTCTATTTCATCAAATATAAGTGTCTCCGTATCTTCTCTGCCTGCCATAATTGTTTTTAATGCAAGCATAATACGTGAAAGTTCACCGCCCGATGCAACATTTGACAACGGCTTAAGCTTTTCTCCTGCATTTGTTGATATGAAAAACTCTATGGCATCCGTTCCCTTTGATGTGAAGTGGTCTAAGCTTTCAAAATTCACCTTAAAGCTTACCTCTGTAAAATTCAAATCCTTAAGTTCCTCTGTCAGTTTCTTTTCAAAAATGGCAGCAGTCTTTTTTCTTGCTTCAGTCAGTTTATCACTTTCTTCTTTAAGTTCTGATTCCACGCCACTTATTTTTTCTTTTATGGCTGTAAGCTCACTGTCGGCATTTTTAAGTATAGTAAAGCGTTCACTAAGCTTTTCAAGATTTTTTTCTATATCATCTATGGAACCGTTTCCATTTTTCCCGTCATATTTTAGTTTTAATCTGTTGATAGTATCAAGTCTTTCTTCCACATAATGAACACGTTCCTCATCGAAGGACATTTCATCAATATATGACGATACCTCTCTTGATAAATCACTGCATATGGAATCTACGTCCATAAGAATATCGTAAAATTCCTTTATTTTGTCATCATATTCCAAAACCTGCGACAATTCTCTTATACTGTGTCCGATGCTCTGGGCAAATACACCGTCTGAGTCTCCCACATTGTCATAAACTTCCCCTAACGACCCGGCTATTTTCTTTGAATGGCTCATTTTTCTGTATTCGTCCTCAAGCTCGTCATCCTCGCCTGTCTTAAGACCGGCTTCCTCTATCTCATTTATCTGAAATTCAAGAAAGGAAATCTCCCTGTTTCGCTCATCCTCATCCATATCAAACTCAGACAGTTTTTCTTTAAGCTCCCTGTATGACTTATACAGCTTTTCTACCTTTTCCCTCTGCCTGCTGATATTTTCTGCTCCATAATCATCCAAAAGCCCCAGATGCTTGGATTTGTTTATAAGATACTGATTGTCATGCTGACCGTAAATATCTATAAGTAATACTGCCAGTTCCTTTAAAACCGCAGCCGAGACAGTTTCTCCGTTTACCTTTATTGTACTTCTTCCATTTACTATTTTTCTTGAAATAATAATCTGACCATCCTCACAGGGAATATCAAGCTCCTGCATTTTTTCAAGTGCATCCTTTGATTCTGTGTCAAACACAAGCTCAACAAGTCCAAAATCAGCGCCCTCTCTTACTATGTCCTTTGGCACCTTGCCTCCAAGTGCAAGATTTATGGAACCTATAATAATAGATTTTCCTGCTCCCGTCTCTCCTGTAAGTATATTTAAGCCCTCTTTAAAATAAATCTCTGCCTCATCTATCAGTGCAAGATTTTTTACATGTACATCTATCAGCATTTCTTCTCCATTTCTTTTGATAAAATCTACAACCTTTATGTAAATTTAAGTATTACCGTAACTAAAAAGTTCTTACTTAACAATCATTTTCCATAACACGTTAATAATTTAAATATCTTCGTCAGTTGACAGCTTTGACAGCTTTGTTATCAGTGATAAGCCTTCCTCATTGCTTCTCACGGCACAAAAAATCGTGTCATCACCTGCAATGGTACCTACTACCTCTTTCCACAATATAGCATCAAGTGCTGCCGCTACAGCCATAGCCATACCTGATTCCGTTTTTATGACTACTATATTGCCTGCTAAATCTGAGGACAGATATCCTTCCTTTAATATCTTTAAGAGTTTTATGTTTAACTCTCTCTCAACTGTTTTTACTGCTGCATACCTTTGACCTCCCGCGGAATTAACTTTTGTCAGTGACAGTTCCCTTATATCTCTTGATACAGTAGCCTGCGTTACCAGAAAACCACTGTCTATAAGTTTTTCAGCCAGTTCCTCCTGCGTGGATATTTCGTATTTATTTATAAGCTCCAGTATTTTTCTATGCCTTGCTATCTTCATTGCTGCTCATCTTCTTTCCAAGTATTTCCAAAAAACTTTCACTGCTAAGCTTTATAATTTTTGTGCTGACCTGTGAACGGCGGATAATAATTTTATCTCCGCTTAAAAGTTCCACACATCTGTCCCCGTCAAAATATACTGCCCTGCCCTTATCAGTATCTTTTTTCCCCTGGTTAATTTCTATTTCTATCACATCACTTCCTTCAAGGACTATACTTCTTGTATTGAGGGTGTGTGGGCAAATCGGTGTCAGCACTACTAGACTTGCAGACGGCTTAACTATCGGTCCTCCTGCCGACATACTGTAGGCTGTTGAACCTGTAGGTGTGGCTGCTATCATACCGTCTGCCCTGTAGTCCTTAAGTCGCATATCATTTACATAAACTGAAAAATCTAAAATTCCAAGGCTTCCGCTTCTGTTTATGACAATATCGTTTAATGCAGCCTCATCTGCTATAACACTGCCGTCTCTTATTATTTTTCCCTTTAACATCATTCTGTGCTCTATTTTAAACCGGTCATTTATGAGACGGTCAAGCATTTCTTTAACGCCGTCTTTTTCAACCTCTGCCAGAAAACCAAGATTTCCAAAATTCACTCCGATAAATGCATAGTTTCTATCCATAAGTTCTCTTGATGCCCTTAATAAAGTTCCGTCTCCTCCAAGAACCATCACACATTCCACATCCTTCGGCACATCATTTTTATTTACATATCCGTTTACATATCCGCATTTTTTTCCATGTGATGTAAGATATGAAATCATTTCATCTATTTTATTCTGCACGCTGTCCTTATCACTGTTTGCAATAATAAAAAATCTGTCCATATTAATCCTCGTTTATCAATAAATCTTCTATTCTTCTTACTATGGTATTTTCATCAAGTCCGGCTTCTTTCCTCAATTCCTCCACCGAGCCATGCTCCAGATATACATTTGGAACACCTATGTTTAAAACTCTTACATTTTTGTCAAGGCTCTGAACATAACGCATAACACTTTCTCCAAAACCGCCTTTTATAACATTTTCCTCCAATGTTACAATAATGCCGTGATTTACCGTAAGGTCACGTATGCACTGCTCATCTATCGGCTTTACAAATCTGCCGTTTACAACAGAAACATGATATCCCTTTTTCTTTAACAGTTCCCTTACATTTACTGCTGTTTCAACCATAGCTCCAACGGCCACAATTGCAATATCCCTCTCCATATAAAGGACTTCACTTTTTCCATACTTTATAGGCGCTCTGAATTCCTTTAAGCCGCTGTAGGCTGTTCCTCGGGGATATCTTATGGCTAACGGTCCATTAAAATAAGTGGAATATTTCATTATATCTGCAAGCTCGTATCTGTTTTTCGGTGCAAATATGCTCATATTAGGTATGGCGCTAAGATATGACAAGTCAAATATACCCTGATGTGTTTCTCCGTCTCCTCCTACAAGACCTGCCCTGTCTATGGCAAATACTACAGGCAAATCCTGTATACATACATCATGTAATATCTGGTCATATGCCCTTTGCAAAAATGAAGAATATATGGCTACATACGGCTTATATCCTGATGCTGCCAGGCCTGCTGCAAATGTAACGGCATGCTCTTCTGCAATACCCACATCATAAAACCTGTTTTTATATCTCTGCTTAAACATTTTAAGTCCTGTGCCGTCAGGCATAGCTGCAGTTATTCCTGTTATTTTTTTATTTTCCCCGGCAAGCTTACATATTACCCTTGAAAATACATCTGTGTATGTAAGCTCCTCTTTTTTGCTTACCACCTCTCCCGACTCTCTGTCAAAAGGCTCAATGCCGTGAAATTTTGAAGGATTGTTTTCTGCCATTTCATAGCCTTTTCCTTTTTTTGTAATAACGTGAACAATAACGGCGTGATTTAGCCTTTTTGCCTCATTAAACACTTTTACCATCTGAGGTATATCATGTCCGTCTACCGGGCCAAGATATGTGATACCCATATCCTCAAAAAACATTCCGGGGATTACAAGCTGTTTAATACTGCTCTTTGTCTTTTTTATCTTTTTTACTACTTTTTCTCCAACTACAGGTATTTTATTTAATGTATTTGTTACTCCCACCTTTAAGTCGTTGTAGACATTTCCTGTTCTAAGGTTTGACAGGTACTTTGACATTCCACCTACGTTTTCTGATATGGACATATTGTTATCATTTAAAACGATAATAAAATTACGCTTAAGATTTGCAACGTTATTTAATGCTTCATATGCCATTCCGCCTGTTAAAGCCCCGTCACCTATTACTGACACTACAGTACCTGCATTTCCCGAAAGATAATATCCTGATGCAATTCCCAGTCCTGCAGAGATAGAGGTTGAACTGTGTCCTGTATCAAATGCATCACAGTCGCTTTCCCTTCTTTTAGGGAAACCACTTATTCCTCCGTACAAACGCAGTCTGTTAAACTCGTTTTTTCTGCCTGTAAGTATCTTGTGAGTATATGCCTGATGACCTACATCCCATATAAGCTTATCATTTGGAAACTCCAAAACAAGATGAAGTGCCATTGTAAGCTCAACAACTCCAAGATTTGAAGCCAAATGTCCTCCCGTAGCAGATATTTTTTCTATGAGAAACTCCCTTATCTCCTCAGCTAGCTGCTCATAATCTCTGCTGTCTATATTTTTTATGTCATTTTCTTTATTTATACCTTCTAATAACATATCCTTCTCCAATTTATTTTTTTCTGGAAACAAGTTTCAAAAGCAATTCCCTTAAAAACTCATTTTCTCTTCCCAGCCCATCATACATTTCAAGTGCCTGTAATGTATATTTTTCTGCCATTTCCTTTGCTTTATCAATGCCAAATAATGTAACATATGTTGTCTTTTGATTTTTCTCATCACTTAAAACCGGCTTTCCTA
>CAMENQ010000194.1 GCA_945928585.1 uncultured Roseburia sp.
AAAATTTAAAGATATATTATGGTTTTAAAAAAAGTCTCGCTCGGCAGCGGTACTTTTTTATGCTGTTGCTTTAGTAATTTCCTATTAAGTATAATAAGCTTTTTAAACAAGCTCCTTTAAATCATTAATAAGCTTCATTATTCTTTCATTTTCCATTTTCATGGATACGGGATTTACAACCATACGTGCTGATAAAGGAATAATTTCCTCAAGCACATCAAGACCGTTTTCCCTGAGTGTACTGCCGGTTTCTACTATATCCACTATCACTTCTGAAAGACCAACAATCGGTGCAAGCTCAACCGAACCGTTAAGCTTTATAATCTCTACCGTCTGATGCTTTTTATTGTAAAAATAATTTTTTGCAATATTTGGATATTTGCTTGCTACTCTTATATATTCGTGATGCTTTAAAAGCTCCTCCGCTGATTTTGGACCGCAAACGCACATACGGCATTTTCCCATATTTAAGTCAAGAACTTCTAATATATTACGTCCCTCTTCCAATATGGTATCCTTTCCGACTACGCCTATATCGGCCACACCATATTCAACATATGTAGGCACATCTCCTGCTTTTGCAAGGAAGAATTTAAACTTTAATTCCTCGTTTGTGAATATAAGCTTTCGTGTATCCTTATCCTTCATCTCCTCACAGGTAATACCGAGGCTTTCAAGCATTTCCATTGTTTTATTTGCCAGTCGTCCCTTTGCCAAAGCTATAGTTAAATATCTCATTACTTTTCCTCTTTTCAAATATTAATTTCATCTATATTATTATTTTTAGCTATATTACTAGCTTTATCTATTAGCTTTATCTATTAATTTTATCTATAATTAAATAATTATATTTAATTATTTTCCTGTGTATTAATTTCTTCTATGTTATCGGCTTTATCAAAATATATTATCTGTTTCATTTCATTGCTTTTGGCAAAATACTTATATTCCTCAATACTTCTTGCCGGATAACGTCTGATGGTAGTGACTTCAATATCCTTTTTCCTAAGCTCATTTGCTTTTTCTATGGCAGGTTTCTTATATTCTTCCTCATACAATATAAGAACCTTTTCATGATTATTTTCAATAATAATATTCTGTCTTGTCATGGCAATAAGAAGCTGGTCAAGATTTATGGCAAACCCCATAGCCTGAGTATCCAATCCGAAAAGCTTTAAAAGATTGTCATATCTTCCGCCTGTTACCACTGCATCACCTGTACCATATGTATATCCTTTAAAGGTAATACCTGTGTAGTACTCATGATTGCTTACGTTGCTTAAATCAAAGGAAATATATTTTTCATAGCCGTAGATGGTAAGCATATCATAAACTTTTTCCAATCGCTCAAAAGCTTTAAGCATAAGCGGATTGTCAGTCATTTCCTTGGCTTCCTTTATAATATCTATTGAGCCGCAATAGCTGCAAAGTTTTAATATAAGCTTTTTTGTTTCAGCGTTTACATCCTTGTCATTTAAGAATGCCTCTACTCCAAAGAAATTTTTATTATCAAGAAGCTCCTTAAATTCATCAGCTTCTTCATCATCAAAATCAGCAACCTGTATCATACCCGAAATAACACCTGCGTGTCCGATTTCAATTTGAAACTCTGTCAGTCCGCATTCTAATAGTGCATTTATGACAAGGGCTATAGCCTCAACATCTGCATCAGAACGGTTATCACCGATAAGCTCTGCACCTGTCTGAGTAACCTCCTTAAGCTTGCCCTGGTGCTCTGCATTGTTAACAAAGGTATTTCCCATATAGCAGAATCTTATAGGCATATCTTTCTCAGTGAAATATTTTGAAACTGCCCTAGCGATAGATGGTGTAACATCAGGTCTTAAAACAAGTGTATTGCCTTCTCTGTCAAAAAATTTATACATATTTTTTGATTGTGTACTTCCTTTATCCTTTCCAAATACATCAAAAAATTCAAATGTAGGTGTCTGTATATCACTGTAGCCGTAAAGCTTCATAACCTTGTGAATCTGTTCCTGAAGATACAGCTTATTTTCACATTCCTTATTGTAAATATCCCTGACTCCCTCAGGAGTATGTAATAGCATTTTCATAAAAAACAACCTTTCTTTCCCTCTTGTATGTAAAACTGCTGATAATAACACAGTATAGTGCAACACAGTATAATACAGTTGTAGATTTATTTATAATATACAATATTATACTTATAAAATCAACAGTCACTTTACTGTGATAACGTGGTAACAAATTACCATACGACGTATTATAAATGAATACTTATAATATGTCAATCAATTTTTCATATTCATGCATTTCAAACATCGTACATATTCTTTTTAGTTTTTGTATCAGGTTATGCTTTTTTACTTTTCATCCTGATTTCGGGTAAGTAAATCCATCTGCAGTGTTTCAAGAAAATGAAGCGGAACACCGCTGTGGCTTCTTATTCGGTAACTTTTATCGATTTCATCAAGCTTAAAGCTTTTTCTTCCGCCGTTTTTAGCTCTGTTATAAAACTCTGAGAGCCTTTTAAACGGCAGATAGTATCCCTCGTCCAAATGGGTATAATAAAGCAGTATAAATGAAATACCCTGCTGTTTTTCAAATTCTTCCATAAACTTAAACTGATGGTCGTGGATGTTTTGCATAGAAAAGGTATCTGCTGCACATTCTTTTGCATCAAAGCATACAGGTATTCCCTGAACTACGCCGATATAATCTACAGTACTTTTCTGATCAAAGTAAGCAAGTGTAATCTGTTTTTCACTATTCATTTTTACGGGTTTAATAGGTGTTGGAATTTTCTGAATAAGTGCAATTCCGCTTTCCCTGTATTTTTCTATGGAAAGATTTATAAAGTCTTCTAAGGTAGAGCCTCTTAAACCTCTCGTATTCCATGTAGACATAGTTCACCGCCTTTTTATATCACATCTGTATTGTTTAAAAATCTCTTATATATATCCGGTAAAGCTGCTTTAAAAGTGCGTCCGTTAAGATATGACAGTCCTCCTTTAACATCTTTAAAGATAAGCTCATAAGAATGAAGAAGCTGGCATTTTACACCGTGTGCTTCCTTAAAAAAACGGTTTTCAGAGTCTTTGCCGTATTTCATATCTCCAAGAACAGGATGTCCTATGCTTGATAGATGAGCTCTTATCTGATGTGTTTTTCCTGTAATAAGCTTCACTTTGAGAACGGTATAAGTATGTTCTTTAAGCTTTCCGGTATAAAGAGGTTCATATTCCGTTTCAATATGTTCATAATCTGCTTTAATCTGATTATAAGCCGTTTCATTTTCAGTTTTATCAGCCTTTATTATATCAGTATCAGATATTATTTTTACTTTATTTGTCTTTTCATCTTTTTTTAAATAGCCTTTTATTTTCGAACCTTTTTTAACCTCTCCGGCCGTAACGGTAATATAATACTTATCTACGCCACGTTCTTTAAATAGCCTTGATAATTCCTGTAAACCCATTAAGGATTTTCCTCCTGTAATAAGTCCTGATGTGTTTCTGTCAAGACGGTTACAGACAGATGGCTTGAAGGTTTTTAAATCTTCCATTTTTAATGAGTCGGAATTTAAAAGATAATCTATCATATATTCATTAACAGAAACATCATCAGGCTTAGCTTTTTGGGAAAGTATGCCTGATTTTTTATTTATAAAAATTACATTATCGTCTTCGTATATTATATTGTCTTTAATATTATACTTTTCGGTATTGAGACTTTTTCCGGTTATTGGCCGAATCACAGGTTCACTAAACTTCTCAAGTGTTTCATCACTCAAAAAAAGCTTTACTACATCTCCCGTCTTTAGTTTCTCTGCTCCTGCGGCTTTGCTGCCGTTTAGCGTTATGTTTTTCTTTCTAAGCATTTTGTATGTAAATGAAGAAGGCGCTTTGTTTAAGTATTTCATAAGATACTTGTCAAAGCGCTGACCTGCCTCGTTTTCTGTTATTATAAGTTCTTTCATATAAATCCTCATTTCTGCGAATTTGTGTTTTTGGCTATATTTAGGCTTTTCAGCAGATTTTATTATATAAAATTATGGGGGATATTGCAATTAATTTTTTGCTCTAACATAATACTGAGAGAAACCTCACCAACAAAAAACAGATTAAAAGCTATTTGCTTAACAAATTTAAATATCATTTAATTATATTGACCCCTTTCCGAATATAATATATATTTATAATGTCGACAAAAAATTGTTACTAATTGCACGCAATTATCTATGGAGGTATATTTGAAAAAAAACATTTCTTTTCTCGAACCCAATCAGGTTACTGAGACTTTATCAAAACACGGTCTTTATGAAAATTATCTTTCAATGACTTTAACGGAACAAAAGCTGTTTATGGATTTTTGTACCGGCAATAGTTTAAAACTTCTTACATATGACAGCATTTTTAAACACATCTTTAATCCTGCTCACCACAAGGAACGGCTTGAACATTTTCTTTCTTCTGTCTTAGGATTTGACGTTGAGGTGCTTGAGGTACTCCCTACTGAAAGTGAACGGCTTGCAGAGGCAGGAAGCCTTTTGGTTTTGGATATTATAGTTAAACTTAATGATGGCAGCATTATAAATGTTGAAATGCAGAAGCGTCCATATATGTTTTCAGGTGAACGTGAATCCTGCTATTTGTCTGACATGATTATGAGGCAGTATAATCATAAGAAGAATAAATTTAAGGAGCTGTATCCACACAAGTTCTTTAATTACAGTGAAATGCGTCCTGTTTATGCCGTCATCTTCATCGAAAAAAGCTACTATGATTTTTTAAAATATGACCACTTCTGGAAACACACCGGAAAGATAACCTTTGACACCGGAATTACCTGTAATATTCTAGAAAACATTACCTACATTGTTCTTGACAACTTTCGTAAAGTAGAGGAAAATATAGATACAGAACTTAAGAAATGGATTTATCTGCTAAGTG
>CAMENQ010000195.1 GCA_945928585.1 uncultured Roseburia sp.
CAGGACTTAAAATCCTGCGGGCTTTATCTCCCGTACCGGTTCGATTCCGGTCGCCGGCATTATATACAGAGGGTTCAAATTCTTGGTTTATTCGGATTTGAACCTTTTTTGTTAATAAGAAATTAAAAAACGCCAAAAGGAGGAAAAAATATGAAAAAGATATTAACAATGCTCGTTGCATTTATGCTTTTATTTACTGTTGTTGCATGTGGCAATAATGAAAATTCAGAAAACAGCACTACAGAAAAAGCCGGTAACAGCAACACAACAGATTCATCGGTGAAGCCTGTAAAGGAAAATGACAAGACCGAAGCTGAGACAACAACGGCAGCAGAAGAAACCACAACAGATGCAGCTACTGAGCCTAAGACAGAGGAAACCACAACTGAACCACAGGCAGAGTTTACACCTCTTGAGGATGGAAACTGGTATTATGTTTATCCGGAGGAAGGGTATGATTATTATAACATTGAAATTATAAGCTTTTCTGACAAAGGATATGATTTTGGTATGGCAGAGGCAGCTTCGGAATCAGATGCTTTGGGAAATGATATTATTTTATATAATGGTGTTAAATATCATATAACTGATTTTGGCGGTGAAGGCTACGGCATAGAATACACGGATAATGGAGACACCATAGAAATTATTATTTCAGGTGACTGCCATATGACACTGTCACGTACTGCTGACAATCAGCTTATTGTTACAAGTGTTGACGAGGAAAGCGGTTTTAAAACAGGAACTGTTTATGAAAGATAAGAAACCGGAAGTTATATAAAGTCTGTTATACATATATGATTGCTTAAATGAGGCTTAATTCACGTATACGTGGGTTAGGCCTTTTTGTCAGGACAGAATGCTAATTCATTAAAAAAGTATAAACTTCTTGACTTTGCTTTTTTTTAAATTATAATATATTAAAACTACTATTTAAAAATAGCTGATGGCTTATGCTTCGAGAGAAGCAATTTTTTTTAATTAGTTATTAGCACTCGTCAAAGGTAAGTGCTGACAAACAGGTCAAAAGTCTGGAGGTGTAAAATTTATGGATAAAAAAGAATTACCTGATATTGCCATGCTTTCCAATGAAATAACATACCGCAGGTATCTTATGGATAAGGAGAAAATACGTGATTTTTTTAAGGAAATCAGTGTTGCTGAGTATATTGCCTTGCACAATATAGCAACGGAAAGTGAAGTATCATCAATTTACGAAGGAAAAACATATCTTAAGGAGCTTTCGGAAAAAATGGAGCTGTCTATGAGGCAGACGTCAAATATGATAGGAAAGCTTCGCGATAAGGGACTTGTCATATGGTCCCACGACGGAAACGGAAGTGATGGAACATATGTGGTCATAACAGATACAGGCAGAAAGAAAATGGAGGAACAGGAAAATATCCTGAAAAAATATTACGGAAATGTAATTGAAAAATATGGAAAAGAGAAGATGATACAGCTTCTTCAGCTTATGAAGGAACTGGAGACCATAATGAGCAGCGAAATTGAAAAGATGGAGGTTGATGCGAGTGAAAGAGATAACGGAATATGCGGCAAAGCAGGAAACGATTTGCCGAAGGAATGATAATATTTCACCACGTTTATTTGAAGAATACGGAGTAAACCGTGGTCTGCGCGATGAAAACGGAAATGGAGTCCTTGCCGGACTGACTAATATTTCAAAAATAAAATCCTCAGAAATTGTAGACGGGAAAAAGGTATCATGTGACGGAGAGCTGTGGTATCGTGGCTACAGGGTGGAGGAACTAATCGGAAATCTTAAGCCGGAGGAATTAGGCTTTGAAAAAATAGCATACCTTCTGCTGATGGGTGAATTGCCGGATAAGGAAGCGGAGGAAGAATTTAAGGAACATCTGGGAAAATGCAGAATGCTTCCTGCAAACTTTACGAGGGATGTTATAATGAAGGCTCCGTCAGGAGATATTATGAATTCTATGACAAGAAGCATATTGACATTGGCGTCATATGATGATAAATCAAAGGATATTTCCGTTGACAACTCACTTAGACAGTGTATTCAACTTATAAGTCAGTTCCCTATGCTGGCAGTGTATGCTTATAACGCATACAATCATTATGAAAAAAATGAAAGTATGTTTATCCATAATCCGTCGCCGGAGCTTTCTGCAGCAGAAAATCTTCTTATGCTAATGAGACCTGACAAGAAATACACAATAACGGAAGCTAAGGTTCTGGATACGGCATTAATACTTCATATGGAGCATGGAGGCGGCAATAATTCCACCTTTACAACAAGAGTGGTAACATCATCAGGCTCAGACACCTATTCTACAATGGCGGCGGCCATGTGCTCCTTAAAAGGGCCAAAGCATGGCGGTGCAAACATAAAGGTTATGGAGATGATGTCAGACATACGTGCTCATGTAAAGGATTATTCTGATAAGGATGAGGTTTCGTCATATCTGGAAAAGATAGTTGACAAGGAGGCATTTGACGGCAAAGGTCTTATTTATGGAATGGGACATGCTGTCTATTCTTTATCAGATCCAAGAGAAAGGGTATTTAAACAGTATGTTGAGAAGCTGGCAAAGGAAAAGGGCAAAGAACAGGATATGATGCTGTATCAGAATATTGAGGAGCTTGCACCGGAAATAATAGCCAAGAAACGTCATATTTTTAAGGGAGTAAGTCCGAATGTTGATTTTTACAGCGGATTTGTATATGAAATGCTGGGAATACCTGTTGAGCTTTATACAGCTATTTTTGCAATTGCCAGAATAGTAGGCTGGAGCGCACACCGTATAGAGGAGCTTATATGCACTGATAAAATTATAAGACCGGCGTATATGAGTGTAATGGAGGAAAAAACTAAATTATAAACTTTTTATAAATTGTTAGCACTCCCTCTTGACGAGTGCTAACAAAAGTGATATAACATAATCATACAAAGGAAGGAAAGCTTCCCAAGTAAAAAAACTATAACAATTATGCTTAACGGCAGTGATGCCGCTGTGAAAAGAATGGAGGAATGACTTATGTTAGTACCTAGTATTTTTGGAGAAGATTTATTTGATGGTTTCTTTGATGATTTCGCGCGTCCGGCCAGAAGCGTTGTTAAATACAGCACACCGACCACAAATGTTATGAAGACGGATATTAAGGAAACAGAGTCAGGCTATGAACTGGACATAGACCTTCCGGGATATAAGAAGGAGGATGTACAGGCAGAACTTAAGGATGGTTACCTGACAATCTCAGCAAAGACCAACACCACAAAAGAAGAAAAGGATGAGAACGGAAAATACATCCGTAAAGAAAGATATTCAGGCTCATGCAGCAGAAGCTTCTATGTAGGCGAGCAGATTGAGCAGCAAGATATTAAAGCAAAATTTGAGGATGGTATTTTGAAGGTATCAGTTCCTAAGAAAGAGGAAAAACCGGCAGTTGAGGAAAACAAATATATAACAATTGAAGGTTAAAAAACAATGCATTCCTGATGGAAGCATAGCATAATATAAGGTAAAAAGCGGGAATGCTCTGAAACTTCAGAGTTTCCGCTTTTTATAGTTTGGGAGGAGAAAGGAGGATTCTTATGAATAAAAGGGATTTTTATGATGTCCTTGGAATAAAAAAGGATGCATCGGAAAAAGAAATAAAAAGTGCATACAGAAGTCTTGCCAAGAAATATCATCCTGACATTAATCCAAATGATAAGGCTGCTGAACAGAAATTTAAGGAAGTTACAGAGGCATATAATGTTTTAAGTGATAAGGAAAAACGTAAGCTTTATGATCAGTTTGGAATGGCAGCTTTCGATGGAAGTATGGGCGATGGTGATTTTTCTAATGCACAGAATTACAGATATGAAAGAAATGGTGACGGATTTGGAAATGGAGGCACTTATAGGGAATATCACTACAGTAGCGGAAATATGGATGATTTTTTTGGTGATATATTTGGTGATATGTTTGGAGGCGGTGCTTTTCATGACAGATTCGGCGGCGGATTTCAGGATGAGGATGTTTTTGAACATACAAAGGGAAAGAATATATGCTCTGATATAACTATTGATTTTGAGGAGGCAGTTTTTGGATGTGATAAAATTCTTCATTTTGAGGGAAACAGCAGAAGTGCATTGAAGGTTCACATTCCGGCAGGAATTGATGAAGGGCAGAGTGTAAGGCTGAAGGGAAAAGGTCAGCCGGGAAGCGGAAGGTCAGCTGCAGGAGATCTTTTGCTTAAGGTTCATATTTTGGAAAAGGAAGGTTATAAAAGAGAAGGCAGGGATATTTATGTTACGGAAAGTATTCCGTATACAACAGCTGTACTTGGAGGAGAAGCAAGATTCCGTACACTGTATGGTCCTGTAGACTGCAAGGTTCCTGCGGGAACACAGTCGGGAAGCAAAATAAGGATTAAGAATAAGGGTGTGGTAGCCATGAATGATCCGAGAGTGCATGGTGACGAGTATGTGGTTATTCAGATTCAGGTACCTAAGAATGTTATAGGGGAAGAAAAGAGGGTGATGGAGGAGCTTAAAAGGATTCAGAACAGGCAGAGGGGGAATCATGGGAATGTGGCGTGATAAATTTTTATACATTGTGGATGAGTGACGTATATCTGCGGTTTTAAGCCGGGCTGCTATGGTGAGGATAGGGGCAGGCGGTTATATATTTTGTCCGTAAGCATTGAGGAGAATGCTGGAAATTTATTAATACGATACCGTCATCTGCCTAGCAGAGACCGTCTGTCTGAGGAAATGGGTGAGAATTCACCCGTTTCCGAGTTACGGTCGTCGCTTGGCAGATGGCGGTATCGTATTAATAAAATTTCCTGTATTCTCCGAAGCTTACAGACACAATATAAAAAAACCGCCTGCCTCTGTCATCACCATAGAAGCCCGGCTT
>CAMENQ010000196.1 GCA_945928585.1 uncultured Roseburia sp.
TAGAACTACGCCCTTACCGCCAGCCTTCTTCTTTCCAGAACCTCCGCATCTTCAAGAACCTTTATCATACGGTAAACAGTAGCCATTCCTATCTTAGGATCCTTTTTAATTGCATTATAGTAAATTTCCTTACTTGAGGAATATTCATTTTCCAGTATTGTATCAATAAGAACTCTTCTCTGGTTTGTTATTCTAAGTCCCTTATCCTTTAATCTGTCAATTATTTCACTCTTAGCCATTTTGTTTGCACCTTACCCTTTCATAAATTCTATTTATTTAATGTATGACTTTTACAGCCTGCGCAGCCGCTGCAGCTGCCTGAACAGCCGGCACATATACCGCCCTTCTTTTTGTCCTTTATCATACTTCTTATAACAATTACAACAATTACTGCCAATACTATAAGTACAAGTATTGTTCCTATATAGTTTGAAAAGAAATTTACCATTGCAATCAAATCCTTTCTTTATATGCCGATGGAGCAGGTCTTGCCATAAGGTATATTATAGCTGCCACAAGCAATACAGCCACTATAACGCCAAACACATTTACCTCTATACTGCTTACAAATAATGAGCCTATCTGATATACTATTAAACCGGCTACATAGCCAAGCAGTGTCTGATAACCGATGGCAAATGCAAACCACCTGCCGTTGTTCATTTCTCTCTTGATGGCTCCCATAGCTGCAAAACATGGTGCACAAAGTAAATTGAAAATGAGGAATGAATATGCGAAAAGCTTTTCCATACCCTCGAAATCAAGTACTCCGAATACTCCTACTACTTCTTCCTTAGCCACAAGTCCCATAATAGTAGCTATTGTTGCCATAATTCCTTCTTCACCGCTGCCAAAGCCAAGTGGTGCAAATATCCACTTAAGTGCATTTCCAATGTGACCCAGAATACTGTCCGTAAGTTCCATATCAGGATCAAATGTAAAACTTCCGTCTACTACTCCGAAGCATGAGCCTGCCCAGATAATAATAGAAGAAATAAGGATAACGGAACCTGCTCTCTTTATAAATGACCATCCGCGCTCCCACATACTTCTTAGTACATTTCTGGCTGTAGGTAGATGATATTCAGGAAGCTCCATGACAAATGGTGCCGGATCTCCCGCAAACATTTTTGTTTTCTTTAAAATTATACCTGAAATAATTACTGCTGCTATACCTATAAAGTATGCACTTGGTGCCACCCACCATGCATTATCAAAAAGTGCAGCCGCTATTAACGCAATAATAGGAAGCTTTGCACCACATGGTATAAAGGTGGTAGTCATAATAGTCATCTTTCTGTCTCTGTCGTTTTCTATTGTTCTCGATGCCATAATACCCGGAACACCACAGCCTGAACCGATTAACATAGGAATAAAGGATTTTCCCGAAAGACCAAATCTTCTGAAAATTCTGTCCATAATAAAGGCAACTCTTGCCATATATCCGCAGCCCTCAAGGAATGCAAGGAATATAAACAATACAAGCATCTGCGGTACAAAACCAAGCACTGCTCCAACTCCGGCTACTATACCGTCTACAATAAGTCCTTCAAGCCATTCTGCACAATTTATTGCGTCAAGTCCGTTTGAAACAAGCATAGGTATACCCGGAACCCATACCCCATAATCGGCAGGGTCAGGAGCTGCAAATTCGCCTTCCTCATCAAGTGCATCTTCTGCAAAGCCTTCCTCAAGGTTAAAGCCCTTTTCGTCAAAAGCATCTGCGTACGAGCCGTATGCTTCCTCAAATGCGCCAAAATCCCTGTCCGAAACAGCATCTGCCACATCATCATAGCCTGATATATCTGCATTTTCTGCACTGTCTATTATAGCACACAATTCATCAGTAAACACATATTTATCAGCCCATTTTTCCGTTTCTTCATCATAATCACCACTTATGCCAAACAGGTGAAAACCATCGCCGAAAAGTCCGTCATTTGTCCAGTCTGTTACCCATGTTCCCACTGTTGTGACTGATATGTAATATACTATAAACATAACTGCTGCAAATATGGGAAGTGCAAGTATTCTGTTTGTTACAATCCTGTCTATCTTATCTGATAAAGTAAGCTTTTCCTTTGCCGCTCTCTTATAGCATTTTCCTATGACTGAGCCTATATAATTATATCTTTCACCTGTGATAATACTCTCTGTATCATCATCCATTTCCTTCTCTGCCCTTGCTGTTATGTCGCTTACATCAGGGAGATTTTTTTCAAACTCTGAAAGCTTTGTGTCTTTTTCAAAAAGCTTGATGGCAAAAAACCTTTTCTGCTCTTCATCTATGGAAGCATCAGTTATTCTATCTTCAATTTCTGATAAATATCCCTCTACCTGTTTATCAAAGCTGTGTACAGGCTGCTGCAGCTTTTGACTTCTTCCTGCCTCTGCCGCCGCAAGTGCCGCATCTGTTGTACCTGTCCCCTTAAGTGCTGATATTGTTACCACCTTACATCCCAATGCTTTCTCAAGTGCTTCAGTATTGATGCTGTCTCCTCTCTTTTTAACAAGATCCATCATATTGACAGCTACCACTACAGGAATTCCAAGCTCTAAAAGCTGTGTTGTAAGGTACAGATTTCTTTCTATATTTGTTCCGTCTACTATGTTAAGTATGGCATCCGGTCTTTCATTTACAAGATATTTTCTTGAAACTACCTCCTCCAGTGTATATGGTGACAATGAATAAATACCCGGAAGGTCCATAATTTCTATATCCTTATGTCCCTTTAATTTTCCTTCCTTTTTTTCTACCGTAACTCCCGGCCAGTTTCCTACATACTGGTTTGAACCTGTCAAATCATTAAACAATGTGGTTTTTCCGCAGTTAGGATTACCTGCCAATGCAATTTTTACTGACATATTTCCATTTCCTTTCTATTATAAATAACATTTCCCCAAATTATTTATTGTATATAAGCAATTAGCCTGAAATAACCCTGCAGTACAATGATTAGTTGATGCTAACCACATAGCGCAATGATTAGCAGAGGCTAACCCCGTAATAAGTAAATTACTCCACATCAATCATAGCTGCATCCGCCTTTCTAAGCGAAAGCTCATATCCCCTTACCGTTACTTCTATAGGATCACCTAACGGAGCAACCTTACGGATAAATACATCCACACCCTTTGTGATGCCCATATCCATAATTCTTCTCTTTACGGCACCTTCACCGTTAAGCCTGTTAACCTTAACAGTCTGGCCAACCTTTGCCTCTTTTAATGTCATGGTTATTCTGTCCTTTCTATAAATAAATATCATTATATATAAGTTAGTGTACACTAACTTATGCAGTAAAAAAATATGGCTAAACCATAATTTTCATTGCCATTTCTCTGCTGATTGCCACTCTGGATTCTTTAATATTTACTATTACATTTCCTCCCATGGAAGCAATCACTGTCACTATAGCGCCTGCCACAAATCCCAGATTCTCCAGAAACTTTCTTGTGTCCTCTCTGCCTCCGACTTTTACTATAGTGTTTTCCTTTCCTATATCTACCATCGTAAGTGGCATACGTAACACCTGCCTTTCCACGTAGTTAGTATAGACTAACCAATATCTTTTGTCAAGTGTTATATTTATATTTATTTGATATTTATTTGATATGTTTATTTTGCATATTTATTTGGCATATTTCTTTGGACATTTTTATTATATAATGCTATAATGTTGTTAACTCTTGATATTGACCGTAATAAATATAAACGCATTTAGCGTGGAAATGAGGCTGTTTATGAAAATAAAAATTCCTATTGAAGATTTAAAGCTTAACACAGTTATTGCCAATGATGTTTACAATGAGGACTCCCAGCTTATTATAACCCAGGGGACTATGCTTACTTCAAAGGTCTTAGACCGGTTAAAGCTTTTCAGTGTAGAGTATGTATATATTGCCAGCGAAACAGATGACGAAAAGCCTTTTACCGAAACAGAGGATTTTATAAAATTCAAGAAAGATTATATGGATATTACTGACAGTATTCAAAAATCCTTTAATGGTATAATTGAAAAAACTATATCTGAAGAGGAACTTGAACAGACAGTAAGCAAATGTTTAGAGCTATATACTTCGTTTTCTTCATCATATAGCATATTTGATATGCTTCATCATATGAGAGATTTTTCAGATTCTACATTTGTACACTCTGTGAATGTTGGAATGATTGCTGCCATTATTGGAAGATGGGCAGGAAAATCAGAATATGAGGAACACCTGCTTTTATCATGCGGACTTTTTCACGACATAGGTAAGCTTCTTATCCCATCTGAGATAATAAATAAACCTGACAAACTCACTCCTGATGAATTTGAAATTATGAAAACTCATGCCCAAAAAGGCTACGGGCTTTTAGATGATTTAAATATAAATGACCACATCAAAAAATGTGCTCTTATGCACCATGAAAAGATAAATGGCAGCGGTTATCCTCAAGGACTCAAAGGTTCGCAGATTGATGATTTTGCAAAGATTATAACTATTGCTGACATATACGACGCTCTTACTGCCACCAGAGTATACCGTGGTCCAATCTGCCCATTTGATGTTATTGAAATCTTTGAAAATGATGGATTTCAGCTTTACGATACAAGATATATGCTTGTATTCCTGCAAAACATTATTAATTCATATCTTCATTCCCAGGTTCAGCTGTCAAACGGTGAAAGCGGCGAAATTATAATGGTAAACACAAATAATCTTTCAAAACCGATAGTTCATTCGGGGAATGATTTTATTGATTTATCAGAAAATAAAAATATAAAAATAAATAAAATTTTCTAGAAACTAAGGGGCTGTCACACTAAGAAAATTTTATACAGTACTCGGGTGCCCTATGGATATATAATAATTTTAACGCATCG
>CAMENQ010000197.1 GCA_945928585.1 uncultured Roseburia sp.
TTTACACTGCCACTATAGTTTGCCGGTAATATTACTCCAAGTCTGTTATTATCTCCTACAGTCAGTTCAAGTTCTTTATTACTATTTACATCATAGGCATAATAATTATCATATTTAATTAAAGGAACAATTACACTCTGCTGTGTATCAGTTACATTCGTGCAATTAAAACTTGTAATTCCATCCTTGTATGTATAATCAGAGATGCCCACTGCTGAATAATCTGTATCAATATTTCTCCAATTAAGATATCCTTCTATAGTTCCTTCCGGCAGATATTCACCGCTGCTAGTATAATCCTCTTTATCAGGAACGCTGTATACTATAGTTGTTTTGGCAGAATTACCAAATTCCACATAAAACAGACCTATATAAATAGTCGTAACTGCTATCATAGAAATACCTGCAATACCGGCTGCCTTCTTTCCCTTATATGTACCAAGAAGTTTTAATGCCATCACTGTCGCAAAAAGTGAAAATACTGTCGCTGTTGCCAGATATCTCCATGGGAATTGTACCATCTCCAATACCTTTGCTGCCAACTTACTAATATTATTCAAGCTGTCCCACGGTATAAATTTAAGAGACATAACTATTGATGCTGCTGCAAAGCCTGTACACATTGTACCAATTTTTAAGTCTATATTTCCTTTTTCTATCTTCCACTCAAATTTTTTTGCACAGCATACAAGAAACAGCAACATTCCAATAGCTAACGCTATTCCTATTGTAAGTGGCATTTCGTTCTGCATTCCATCTCTGCTGTCCCCTCCAGAAGTCATAAACGCTCCAAGAACCTGCATCAGATATGTTCCATGTTCTTCCATTTGATTAATTTTGTTATTGACTCTTATATCCATAGTCATTGAAGACAAAAACGGAAGTAAAAATCCCAAATTCAACACAAATGTGAGTATTGCTGTCTTACAAAGCACAACAAATCTCTTTAATTTAAATGTTTTTTTAATTAAAATTATACAAAGTATGATAATAAACAGTGCTGATAACTCGCATGAAAGAATATGGCACTGTATAAGTCCTGTAAGTCCGAATACAATAGGAAGTCCATCACGCCAGGAAAGTTTTTCCTCCTCCTTAGTGTATATTTTTACAAATCCATATACCAGCAGTGGGAAAAATACCATAGCTGTATACTCTCCAACTGCAGCTCTGACATACATATTCGATATTCTGTATGCTGAAGCTGTATATAAGAATGTTCCTATAAGTGCTATATCTTTATTTTTTGTTATTCCCTTAACACTTCCATAGCAAACAAGGCAAGTAGCAACATTTATTAAGAATGCATATACCTTGTAGCACATATAAAGCGGCACTGATAAAACATACAATATAGCTGGAACGTATAAAAATAACTGACTGTAAAACAGTGGTGTTGTATAACCATATCCATTTAGCATCTCTGTCTGGACAGGCGTTATCCAGTTGCCACTTTGTATTCCCTGTGCAAGCGAAAGTATCCTTGCCATATGGAAATTAAGGTCATGCCCCCAAAAAAGAAAATCTGTAAAGAGTGGAAGACTTGAAAATACAATTGTAATTATAAGTCCTGCCACTATTTTTTTATTCTTAAATTTATTTTCTGTAAAGAAATAATAGTAACAAAAATCAATAAATGCAAACAAAAGAATAATTCCAAGGAGTCTTATAACTCTCCATACAGGCAGTTCATATATCTCTATTTTGCTAAGATAGAGCTCCCCTAATCCATTAAAAACTACCTTTAACTGAACATCTGATATTTTTGTAAGGGACCGAACATAAAACCTGTCCATCTTATCATCCATACCATCATTTAGTGAAAGCTCATTATATCTAATCTTTGACTGGTTATCCTCAGAAATGATCTGAATAACGCCTGTAAGATCATCACAGTTTCCTCCACCATTGTCAAGTTCATAAAGGTATGAGTTATATACTGCCTTCATTTCATACATGCCTGGTCTTAGTGTGAGAGGTGCACTTTCGATTATCCACCTTCCAAATGGTTCTGCATCATTTTTTCCTGTGATATATAAGCTGCCCTTCTCCTCACTATATGTGACCGCCTGATCTATCACACTCAGATTACTGGCATCAAGTGTATAGGACACTGGCTTTCCGATACAGCTTATTAAAAAAAATATGATTATAAGTATCTCAAATCCTACCGCTATGGAAAATCCTTTGTACTTCCCTATAAACTCCTTCATTTACTCCTCCGTATATTACATCTTTAATTTCTGATGTTCATATCTAATGTTTATTGACCATTTTTAATTTTGTTTATTACTTTCTTTAGCTTCTGTGTACATGAATCCCTGTGAAAATTCGGATACTGTGCATTAGTTCCTGCCCACTTATGAAAACAAAATGGTGTTATCCCTTCTACCTCAGGTATCATATGCTCATGTCCGAAATATTTTGCCACTTCTAAGGGTGCTATTCTCATTCCTTCTGCTTCCAACAGATGTTTTATCTTACAGCAGATAAATCCGTCTTCATGGAACCACATTTTTCCAAAAGCGTATTCTCCTTCCCATGGGATATTGTTTTTCTTTGGAAAATCCATAAGACGCTTGCTCCGTATTCCAACGCTGTTCCCGACACGGCATATATTTCCGTTAATATCACGGTATGTGGTCGTATCTCCTTCTTTGGGTAATGGCCATGGTGAACCAATATAGTCATAATCCAGAAACTCGTCACGCCACATTTCCGGATGAACTATAAAACCATCAGCATGAACTATCATTGCATAATCAGTATGAATGTGGTCTCCCAGCTCATAAACCATCTTGTAATTAAAATCGTCTATATTCTTAAGCTCATCTGTATGCGAATATCTTATCTCCTTAGGGAGTCCATGCGGCTTCTTATGAGTTATTATCACCGCGTCACCAAACTCAATTCCACGCATGCTGTATACCATTGCCTGTATGGTTTCTTTAACATTCACACTTGTCATTGCCACTAATGTGACCTGTGGCAGTTTCAGTTTCTCCTGCTGTTCTTGCATGACCTGCAATCCTCCATTAGTTTTACGTTTCCTTTATTTATCCTGTCTGCTGTAATATACCATCTGAGTTACTATCTCCGGATATACAAATGTACAGTCAGAACGCTTTAATAAACCAAAGTTCTGATTATCACCTTCAAACAGGTTATTATCCCACCACATGGCAGTCATTCCATAATGTCTTGCCTGTGCTGTATAGTATGCTGCAAATTCTGTTCTTGCTTCTGTATTTTCATTCTTGTTTCTTGCTCCAAACTCACCTATTACAACACCTACACCCTTAGATATAAAGCTGTCATACATATCCTTCATAAAATTGTCAATCTCTTTTGTTCTATCCACATTGTCAATAGAGAAATCGTCAACGCTTCTGGTCTCACTTTCATCTGCAAGTGCAAAATCATATGGAGTATACTCATGAATAGATACAAGAAGTCTGTTGTCTGCTGTTGCCTTATCATCATCTGGAAGTTTAAAATCAGGAATAGCAGTGTACATTGCTTTTGCACAATAGCCAGGTACAAGAATATATCTTGAGCTGTTGTACTTTCCGCCACTTTCTCTAATCGTATCAACTATAGTCTGATTTATCTCATTAATGCACTCAAGGCCTTCCTTTGCAGCATCTGATTCAACATCTTCTATCCACCACTCAATATCCGATCCTACCTTACGCGGCTCATTCATGGTTTCGAATATAAGACGCTCATCATAATCAGCAAAATGTCCTGCTATCTGTTCCCAGATTGTACGTGCAAAATCCTTTGAACTTTCAAGGTTATCATACGTTGGATCTATGAAATCAGGACCATCATCATGATGAATATTTATAATTACATACATATCCTCATCAAGTGCCCAGTCTACGACCTCCTGCACACGTTTCATCCAGTCTTCACTTATTGTATAGTTCTCGTCAACAAGATGATTATGCCACGATATAGGTATTCTTAACGTATTAAAGCCCGACTCTGAAATGGTGTGAATCATCTCCTTTGTAGTAACTGCATTAGACCAGGCTGACTCATATTCAAGATCGCTCACACTATTTGCACAGTCATAGGCTTCAAAAGTATTTCCAAGATTCCATCCAAGCTCAAGATTTCTTACAAATTCCATTGCCTCATTATCAGGAATTTCTACCTCGTCCCTCTCTGGAACCTCTATTATATCCTGTTCTCCAAGAATTTCAGGAAGACCATTTTCATTTGTATGACGTGATGGCATAGTTCCTCTGGCAGAAATATCAGTATCTTCAGTAGAAGTCTGCCCATCTTCGCTTGTCTCTTCTGTTGTACTTTGTGTCTGTGTAATCTCTTCTTCCTTATCTGTAAAACCGGCGGTATTTTCTGAAGATACCTCTGTTGCATTATTATTATCTGTAGCTATATTATCTGATGCAGCTGTGCCTCCACATCCTGTTATTCCCGTTGTAAGTACTGATGCCATAACTATTGGCACAATTCTATTTACCTTTTTAATCATTCTTAGCCTCCACATTAATCACCATGCCTTCTTATTAATCGTCTTTTGATTGAGCGAAGCATTCTTACAAATAAGTCGCTGTAAATTAGCCACTTTGCATAAAATTGGGCTTTTTTTAGCTGTATGCCATTAAGCTTACACCCTATTCGCTTGTATTTTTTCGACTTAGTCTTATACTCTTCAAGCTCCTGTCTGCACTCATCTGCTGTAAAGAGCTTTCCTTTTCTGTCCATGTATACAAAATCAGAATATATATTCTGTTCAGATGCCCAGTAACCGTCTGATACATTATGTCTTGCCCAGTATTTCGGTGCTATTATATACTTTACAGTGTCACTTG